>CADDZP010000202.1 GCA_902812475.1 Actinomycetota bacterium
ATACGCAAGCGCGGTCCGGGCCTGCGCCCCGCCGAGCAGTTGCCTGTCGGCCGCGCCGCCGCGGCCGGACACCTCGAGGTCGCCCAGCATGGTCACGCGCACCGGGATGGAAGGCGGGTCCCACGTCAGTTCGCTGGTGGCCAAGGGCGCGGCCAGGCCCTTGAGCTGTAACTCCCCGAACGGCCGAAGGGCGCCGTCGAGGCGGCCCATCGTGAGGGCTGCAGCCCGCTCGGCGACCAAGATCCGTCCCGGCTCGGCCGCCGCGCACAGGCGGGCGGCCTCCACCACCGGCGTGCCGAACCAGTCGCCGTTCTCTCTGCTGGCCTCGCCGGCCGAGACGCCGACACGGATTACCAATGGCACCGCGAGTTCGCCGCTCAGGCGGTGGATACCGACTTGCATGGCCTCGGCGCAGGCCAAGGCGTCGAGGACCGAACCGAACGCCACCATCAAGCCGTCGCCAAGGTTCTTGACCTCGTCGCCGCGCGAGGTTGCCACCGCCTCACGCAGTCGCGCGAAGAACGCCGTTCGCACCTCGTCGGCTCGCTTCTCACCGAGCTGCGACGCCAGCGCGGTCGACTCGACCAGGTCGCAGAACAGCAACGCGGCGATGGCGGTGGTGGTCAATGGACGAGCCTTGCTGCTGGTTGGGCCGCGAGGAAGTCGCGCATCTCGTCAAGAGCGAGCTGAACAGCGTCGTCGACGCTCAGCGAATGACCTTCGGTTAGGAGCTCCTCGAGCTGCTCCAGGCTGAGACGATCGTGCGCCTGGCGGAGAGCTTCGGCGGTGTAGTCCTGCAGGCCCCGGCCACTGGCGATGACGACTCCTTCGAGCACGACGGCCGGCTCATCCCGTCCGAGATGAGCCAAGAGCTGCGCCGCGCCCTCGACGCGGAACATCATCGCCACTCGGTCGCCGTCCGTCCGACACTCCTCGGTGACAGCCCGCAACAGCGCCGCGGCCCTCCGGTCGTCGCCGAGCGCCTGCGAGAACAGGGCGATGGTCGCAAGCGCTTCGCGCGTCCAGAAGTTGCGGATCGGCGCCGCCGTCGCTTCTTCCAGGACGCGGACGGCCCGTCGAGGGTCGATGTTGCCGAGCGCCCTGCCGAGCCCGAAGCGGGCGAAGACGGCGGCGGAAGGCGAACCGGAGCGGGTCGCGGCCTCGACAGCCTCTTCGCCCACTGCGATGGCGGCTGGGTTCGCTTCGCCTTCGTTCGTGAGCGACATCGCCAGGTTGGCGAGGGTGTATGAAAGCAGTCCGGGGTCGTTCAACTGCCGAGCGGCGTCAACGGCGCGGGTCGAGAACTCGAGCGTGGCGGCCGTCTCGCCATCTCCAAAGAACCTCAGGTTCCCTTGAGCGCAGAGAAGCAATGGGTGGACGTTTGTCTCTTCGCCGCCGCGCGCGAGAGGCAACTCGACGAACCGGCTGTTCGCTTCGATATCCGCCCTCGTCCACCACGCGCCCATGCCTGCCGTCGCACACACGACCTCGAAATCCCGGTGGTCTGCGGCTCCGGGTAGGTCGACGGCTCGGGCGGTCCACTCGGCAACGTCGAGCTTCTCCCCCTCTGCGAGGCGGTGCCACCCCAACTCGCCAAGTGCTGTCATCACCAACTCGGTCGCGCCCGAGTCCAGTGCTTGTGCCATTGCGACGCGGATGTTGGCCCGTTCCCGGGCGAGGGTGTCATGGCCGTCCAACTCTCGTGGTCCAGAGAGCTGGTCTCCGGCGGCGGCTGTCAGCTGGAGGTAATACGCCGCGTGCCGGCGGCGGACATCGACGACTTCGCCGGCTTCGGCTAGCCGCTCCTCGGCGTATTCGCGGATCGACTCGAGGAGTCGATACCTGCGACCGCCGTGGCCGCGTTCGACGACCGTGAGCGACTTGTCGACGAGGCGACCGAGCACGTCGACCGCGTCGCCTTCGTCGAAGGTGGCGTCCGGCGCGACCGCTCGGACGGCCGCGAGGTCGAACTCACCCGCGAATGCCGCCAACCTGCGCAGCAACGTTCGCTCGGTCTCGTCCAGCAGGTCGTATGACCACTCGACCGTGTCGCGCAGCGTCTGGTGACGCGGCGACGCCGTTCGGCTGCCCGTCGTCAGGACCTTGAGTCTCCGGTCCAGCCGAGAAAGGATCTCGACGGCGTCCATAGACGCCAAGCGCGTCGCCGCCAACTCGATCGCGAGCGGCAGGTGGTCGAGCCGCCGGCAGAGCTCGAGGCGGACCGCTTCGTCGCCTTCAACCCCTCCGGCTCGTTCGTCCAACAGCTTCAGAGCGTCCTGCGCGGCGAGCGGGCGGATCGGCACGACACGCTCGCCGTCTACCGCGAGCCGTTCCCTGCTTGTGGCCAGCACGCCGCTTGCCGGCGCGGTCGTCACGATGAGATCCGCCAGGCGGGCCGCGACATCGATGACGTGTTCGCAATTGTCGAGAACGACAAGGCTGCGCTTGGCGCGGACAAAATCCGCGATCGCCTCGTTGGGGCTCGTACCCGGAGGCACCGCCGCGCCGATGGTGTTTGCCACGACGGCGGCAACCTCGTCCGCCGCTCGAACTGTGCTCAGGTCGACGAACCAGACGCCGTCTGGATACCGATCCGCCACGGCGGTGGCGACCTGTATGGCGAGCCGCGTCTTGCCCACGCCGCCGACGCCTGTGAGGGTGACGAGAGCGGCGGCGGCGAGAGCGTCGGCGATCTCTTGGCGCTCGCTGTCACGGCCGATGAACGAGCTCCGCCGAACCGGGAGCCGCACGGCGGCTGTTCGTGTCTCGCGTTCAGGTTCCTCGCCCAGTAGGTCGAGATAGGCGGCTTCGGTCGCGGCCGATGGTCGGACACCCAATTCCTCGGCGAGAATCCGGCGGCACCGCTCATAGGCGCGGAGGGCTTCGCCGCGGCTGCCCGCCAAGGCGTGGGCGGCGATGAGCAGGCGATGGGCGCGCTCCCGGAAGGGGTCGAGGACGATGGCGGTCTCGGCCGCTTGAAGCGCGGCAGTCGTGTCCTTCGCCTTCAGGCTGGCTTCGGCCTGGATCTCAAGGGCCCGCAGACGGCCATTGAGGACCGCGGCGCGCACGGCGTCGAGCCACTCACCGTCCTCGCCGGCCAGAACAGGCAGCGCGAGCGCGTGCTCGGCGCGGGCGACCGCACGGCGGGCCTCGCAGAAATCGTGGTCGAGGGCAGCCCCGGCCTGGTCCACGCTCGCGAGCGCATCGTCGATGTCCACGGTGACGCGGTCGGGCAGACGGAGCTCGTAGCACCCGAAGGCCGACGTGAGGAGGTCCGGGTCGAGGCCGGCCTCACTCAGGGCGCGTCGCACCTTTGACACGACGGTACGGAGGGCCGCCTCCCACGTAGGAGGCAGTGACTCGCCCCACACGGCGTCGGCGATCGCGTCCTTGGCAAGCGGCTGGTGGCGTCCTCGCACGACCAACAGCGCGAACACGATGCGTCCCTGTCGGCCGCCGAACGCGTCCTCGCCGATGGTGCCAGCGGGACCGACGATCTCGATGCGCCCGGCCAGAGTGATCCGCACCGGTGGCTGCGGTGCCTCCCACGCAAGTTCTGCCGCGGGCAAGGGAGCGGGGAGGCCCTTGAGCTCGAGCTCGCCGATAGGGCGCAGGGTGCCATCGAGACGCCCCATCGTCAGGGCAGCTGCCCGGTCGGACACGAGGATGCTGTTCGGAGCAGCGGCGGCGCAGAGCCGGGCGGCCTCTACGACCGGAGTGCCGAACCAGTCGCCGTTGCTGCGGCTCGCCTCGCCTGCGGAGACGCCGACCCGCAAGGACAGCGACTCGCCCAGTTCGCGGCCGAGACGAGCGACGCCGACCTGCATGGCTCGGGCACAGGCGAGTGCGTCCAGGACGGACGAGAACGCCACCATGAGGCCGTCGCCCAGATTCTTCACCTCGTCGCCTCGATGCGCGGCGACCGCGCCGCGCAGAGACGCGAAGAACGCTTCGCGCAGTTCGTCCGATTTCGTCTCGCCTAGGCGCGCCCCCAGCGCGGTCGAGTCGACCAGGTCACAGAAGACCAGCGCGGCCATGGCTGTGTGCTGTTCAGCCACCCCCAACCTTCCCTCCCCGGCCGAAAAGTTACAGCGCAGATCGCCGTTCTTGCACCCCTCTTGCGGATTTTTTGCGCGCCGTCCGTACGGTCCGATCGATGGCTCTCGAACTCAGGAGGACAAGGACGATGCGACGCAATGACGTGCCCCGCGAGGTGGTCGACGCACTCCGCACGGTGCCGCTCTTCAAGGGCTGCTCAGCGCGGGAACTCCGTAGGGTCGCCGGCCTCGGCACCGGCGTCAAGGTCCGGGCCGGCGAGCGGCTCACCCGTGAGGGCGGCCCCGGCAACGAGTTCTTCGTCGTCTGCTCCGGCGAAGCGAGCTGCTCCCGGGCAGGACGCGAGGTGGCCCGCTTCGGCCCCGGCGACTGGTTCGGCGAGGGTGCCCTCTTGGACGGCGGCTGGCGCTCGGCGACGGTTCGGGCCGAGACGGCCATGGAAGTGGTCGTCTTCGACAGCCGCGAGTTCAGCTCGCTTCGGACGGATACCCCCGCCGTGGGCCAACGGATCGAGGAGTCGTCGCTGCAGCGCCAAGGCGGGGCGCGGTGACCATTGACTGCGACTGCGGCTTCGTGGCCGAGGGCGACACCGACACCGAGCTCGTCGCCCGGGCGCAGGCCCACGCCCGCGATGCGCACGGGATCGAATTGTCGGCGGCCCTCATCCTCCAGCGGGTCGGTCGCCGGCCCGGGCCCAGGAGCGGGCTCAGATGAGGTCGCGGAGGCCGTCGAGCGTCATCCCGCCGATGGCGACGTCGATGAGGCGACCGGCGTGAACGCCCTCGCCGAGGGCGTGGTCGGAGATCGCCAGGTCGACATCGGTCGTCTCGTTTGCCGCCACCGCCTCACTCACCACGTCGTGGCCCTCGCCGATGAGCCAGGCGGTCAACAGCTCGGCGGCCATGGCCGGCCCGACGTTGACGAGGATGCGCGTCACCACGCAACTGAAGCACCAATCGCGCCCGCCGTCATCCCCAACATTGACGAGGGTCAGGACGAAGAGCGCCCCTCCTCCCGCATTCTCGTCGTCGACGACCACGAGCTCTTCGCGGAGCTGATGGTCCACGCCCTGCGCCTGGCCGGCTTTGACGACGCCGCCTGTGTCGACCCCCGAACCCTCGACCTCGAGTCGATCTTGGCCCGGGCGGTCGACTTCCGGCCGGACGTCGTGCTGCTCGACCTCCTCCTCGGGCGCGTCGGTACCTCGACGCACTACATCGGTCCCTTGCGTCAGTTGGGCGCTGCCGTGCTGGTGCTCACGGCCAGCGAGGACGCCGCCCTGCTCGCCGAGTGCGTGGAAGCGGGCGCCGCGGGCGTGTTCTCCAAGGGCTGCCCATTCGCCGAACTGCTGGAGGTCCTCACCGACGCCGTGCGCGGGGAAACCGTGCTTTCGCCGACCGCCAGGGTCGAGTTGCTCGACGCGTTGCACCGGCGGCGCAGCGACGACCGAGCTCGCCTCGAGCGCTTCGCCGCGCTGGCACCGCGCGAGTCCGCTGTCCTCCAAGCTCTCATCGACGGCCGCCAGGCCGAGGAGATCGCCAACATCGCAGGCGTCTCGGTGTCAACGGTACGGGCGCAGATCCGGTCCGTGCTCCAGAAGCTCGGCGTCAACTCCCAGCTCGCTGCCGTCGCCTTGGCGAGACGCGCCGGCTGGCCCGAGAAGGAGTGACAAATGTGGACAAGTCGGTCCCAAGTCGGCTCTCGGATGGGCAATTTCTCCTCAATGTTGACGATGCGGTACTCGCGCCGTCGGCGTGTAGTGGGTGCGAAGCACCGTTCGGGGGTGGCGACGACCATGCGTGACAGGAGATCGAGTCGTATCCAGCGAGCGCGCGAGGGCCGCCTCCTTGCGACGCGCCTCTTCACTACCGGGGTGGTCGTCGCCACCGCAGCGATCGGTCTCGCGGGGGTTTCGCTCGTCGACGCCGTCCCAGCGCACGCCGATGGCGACGCCGTGACGTTCAGCTACAACGGCACTCCGGATAGCGGCATAGATGGGACCGCGCAGACGTGGGTCGTCCCCGCTGGCGTCACGAGCGCGACGTTCGATGTCTTCGGGGCGGCAGGCGCGAGAGAGTTCCACGTGGACCAACCGTGTTGCTCTTGGACGGAGGGCGGATCGGGAGGACATGTCCGAGCGACGCTGCCCGTTGTCTCCGGCACCATCGTGACCATCTTGGTCGGAGGGACGCCGGCGACCGGCGCAGGTAGGGGTGGTTTCAACGGCGGCGGCGGCGCTGGCAGTTCGGGCGACGGGAGCGCCGGCGGCGGCGGCGCGTCCGATGTCCGCATCGGCGGCTCCGACCTCGCGCACCGTGTGCTCGTCGCCGGCGGTGGTGGCGGCGGCGGCAGGGTCAGCTGGAGCACCGGCGGGTCTGGTGGTGGCACGGTCGGCGGCGACGGCGGATACTGCAT
>CADDZP010000203.1 GCA_902812475.1 Actinomycetota bacterium
AGCGTTGACCGCGCTGCCCGAACGGAGGAGCGTCACCATTCCCGTCCGCGTCGTCCTTGCCGAAGACGAAGCGATCATCCGCCTCGACCTCAAGGAGATCCTCGAGGAGGAGGGCTACGAGGTCGTGGGCGAGACCGGTCGCGGCGACGAGGCCGTCCAGCTGGTGCGCGACCTCGACCCCGACCTGGCCATCCTCGACATCAAGATGCCGGGGATGGACGGCCTGTCGGCGGCGCGAGAGATCACTGGAGAGCGCCGGGCCGCCGTGCTCATCCTCACCGCCTTCAGCCAACGCGACCTCATCGAGCAGGCCAAGGACTCGGGCGCCCTGGCGTACCTCGTCAAGCCCTTTCAAAAGAACGAGCTCATCCCCGCCATCGAGATCGCCCTGGGCCGGTTCAACGAGATGCGGGCGCTGGAGACCGAGGTGCAGACGCTCGAGAATCAGCTGGAGACTCGCAAGGTCGTCGACCGGGCCAAGGGCATGCTCATGGACCGCCTCCGCTATCCGGAGGCCGAGGCGTTCTCGTTCATGCAGAAGACGGCCATGCGCGAGCGGGTGACGATGAAGGAGATCGCCCAGCGCATCATCGACGGCGCACTGGAGCCGCCGGCGTTCGGCCAGTCGACAGACGGCTCGGGTTAGCTCGCAGCGGCGACGTAGAGCTGCGTCGCCAGCATCGGGTCGATATGCGGCGAGCCCGACTCGTGTGATATACGAGACGCTGTCGTCGTCGGTGTCGCGATTCAGTGTCGCGGCGGCGCCGGCCAGCCTGCTGGGGGGAGAGGTGATGGGCGGTGCCGCGGAGTCTCGGGCCAAAGGCGGGCCGGGCCAGGGTCCGTCTCGTTGTGGCGGCCACCACGACTGTGGCAGTCATCGCCGCCGGTCTCGTGGGCGCACCGCAGTTGGCGCCGCCGGCGCACGCGGGCGCTGCTCCGGGTCCGCTCACGTCGCCACCGCCAGCAAAGCGGGAGCCACGCCGGCCGACCGGTAGGGGGCCGTCGCTCACGGCGTCGATGCCGCGTCGCGCTCCTACCAAACTGCGCGACGACCGGACTGTCCTGATCAAGAGCACTGTCGCAGAGCTCCCAGACAAGCGTGATGCTCGGACGCGTGTCTTCCGCGACAAGAACGGCTTCCTCGTCGTCGACTCCTACCTCACAGCGATCAATTACCCGACGTCCCACGGATTCGTTCCGATCGACAACACGATCAAGTCGATAAAGGGCCGCCGTGGCTGGGTCGGCACCGACGCCAACTCCTGGACGGTCGAGTTCGGTACGGCGACCGACGGGCTCGTCTTCCACACGGCCCATGGCGACGTGACCGTTGCGCCCGCCACCGGCCCGGGCCTCCCCGTCCCGTCCAAGGTCAAGCCGGACGTGAAGAACCCAGCGAAAGACGATGCACCGAAGAGCGCCGCCGAGGCATTGGCTCAGTCCGCTGTTCCCAAGCCGAGCAGCGTCGCCTACCACGGCGTTTGGGACGGCGTCGACATCCGCGACACCGCACGTGCCGACCGCCTGGACGCCCGTCGTGCGTGCCGGGAGCGGGGCCGATGTCACGAAGGCCTCCGGTGCACGCTACGAGCTGCGGGCAGCGCGACCGGGCTCGCCGCCTTCCCGTCTTGCGGTGATGCTCGACCGCAACTGGCTCGCCTCCCAGCCGTCCAAAGCGTTCCCGCTGACGATCGACCCCTCATTCACGTACAACGAGTACACGACAGTCCGGTCCTTCGGAAGCGGCGGCCAGAACGTGCCCAACACCCTGCAGGTCGGCGTCGACAGCGGCGGCACCGTGTGGCGCGCGGGCGTGTACTTCAACCAGTACGAGTCGTATCTCAACCAGGGCTATCGCGTCTACAACGCCTACGTACAGTTGCCGGGCCAGATCGCCTCGAGCCCCCCGCTGTATCTCTACGACCAAGGGGTTGGAGCCACGGACGGCTCGTGGCTTTCCTATGGCGCCATCGGCAACGGCGTGCCCCTCGCCCAGCCCGGCGTCTGGAACTCCGCGACGGTCACCGTCGGCACGACGACAGACGGCTGGATAACGGCTGACGAGGCGCACCACTGGTTCGGGCTGCGAGGGACCGAGAACCAGGCGAACACCTATCTGGCACCCGACGCCCGGCTCAGCATGTGGCTCTATCCCAAGCCGGCGCCGTCGCGAGTGACGAATCTGACCGACCACCAGGTCCTTCCCCTCACCACCCCGACGCTGTCGGCCCAAGCCATCCCATCGTCGTCCGACGGCCAGTACGCCCCCATGTACGACTACCAGATCACGACCGCCTCGGCGCCCGGCGCAGGCACCGTCGTGTCCTCAGGCGAGATCAGCGAGCCGAGCACCGGCCACCCGCCCACGTGGCAGGTGCCTGTGGGTACCTTGCAGGAAGACATCACCTACTACGCCTGGGTCCTCACCGACTGGGCCGGGTTCAACACGGGCTGCGGGCCGGGTGGGTATCCATCCCCAGGGCCCTGCGCCTGGACGGGCGGCGTCGCCGAGACGCTGCCGCCCCAGTCCTGGGGCGTGCCCTTCACGGTCAAGCTCGGCCTCGGCGACGGGGGACCCTCGCCAACCGACCAGGTTGGTTCGGTGCCCGGCGAAACGTCCACGCCCTCGGAGGGCGCGCCCGGCACATCGCTCCCGGCATCGAAGATCGCCGTCAACCTGGTCGACGGCAACGCCTCCATCTCAGTGGGCACGCCGACGATGGGGACGCTGTCGGGTGGATTGGCCCTCGGGTTCACGTACAACTCGCTGGCGGCCACGTCTCAGAGCGCCGCCGGGCTGCGTGCTGACTATTACAACGACGCCAACAACAACGGCACGCTCGACACCGGTACCGACACCCTTGTCGGTGAGCGCACCGACCCGACGGTGAGCCTCGATCTCGGCTACGGCGTCGGCGCCGTGGCCGCCCAGGACCCGAGCCGTGCTCTCGGCGAGTGGACGGGCTATCTCACCATGCCCGCGACGCAGCAGACCTGCTCCAGCAACTGTTGGAAAATGGGCGACATCGCCGGTGACGGCGTGAAGGTGACCGTCAACGGCTCAGTCGTCCTGAACGACTGGGGACCGCACGCTCCCCAAGCGACGCCAACGATGGGTTCGGCCTTCACGGCATCGCCCGGCCAGTCGGTGCCCATCACCGTCGACTGGCATCACGCGTCTCCCGCCAACGCCGTGATCGTCGAGCTGTTTGCCCAGGATCAAACCGCTTCAGGCACGCCGCCGGTGCAGATTCGTCCCGACTGGCTGACGCACAGCCCGAAGGTCCTTCCTGCCGGCTGGACGCTCAACTCGGCGGCTGGCACCGCCGGTCGGTGGGTCGGCCTCGCAGACCACGGCACGTCGGTAACGGTCTTCTCCGACGACGGCACGGGCCACGAGTTCACCGGGACCGGCAACGGTGCGTACGCCCCTCCGACGGATGCGCCGAGCGACCTGCTCAGTGGCGGCGGGGGCGGCAAGTTCACCCTGCAGTCCGGCGGCTACATCTACACGTTCAACGCCGATGGCACGCTGGCGTCGATCGTCACCGCGGCCGATGACCAGCACCCCGCCGCCCTGCAATACACGTACAGCGGCACGCCGCCGCTCCTGCGGACGATCACCGACCCGGTCTCGAGCCGCGCGGTCACCTTGTCCTACGGCGGTGACCCGGCCTGCACGTCGTCGCCCTCGGGCCTCCTGTGCAACGCGGCCTTCTGGGACGGGTCGGCAACGACGCTGACCTATGACAGCTCGGGCCGCCTCGTCCGGGTAGCCGACCCGGGCTCGGTCATCTATGACTTCGCGTACGACGCCTCTGGCAACCTGACCGACGTACGCGACCCCCTGGCCTACAACGCGATCTCGGCGGGGCAGCGCTCGGACTGCCCCTCGGGCGCGACGAACACGCCCACGTGCAACACGCAGTTGGCCTTCGACGCCGCGGGGCGCGTCTCGTCGGTGACCCAGCCAGCCCCCTCACCCGGTGCGGTCCGGCCGCGCCGCTTCTACTGCTACGGCTACGCCCAGGCCAACGCCAACACCTCGGTGTGCTCGGCGCCCGCGCCCAACACGGCCGCGGTGGGCGTGGCCGGCATGAGCCCCGCCGTGGGCTACGCCCACCAGGTCAAATACGACACCCGCAACCGCATCGTGTCCTCCTCGGACTCCGCCGGCCTGGCCACCACCTACACCTGGGACGACTCGGACCGCCAGGTCACCAAGGTCGACCCCACGGGCACCGAGTCCTCCATCGCCTACGACACCATGAGCCATCCCGTGGCCAACTACGGCCCCGCGCCATCATCGTCGTTCCAGGCCAACGGGCTGCCCAAGTCGGGCGTGTCGGTACCGACCACCTCCAAGGCCTACGACGGAGGCATCACGGGTCTTGCCGCGGCCTGGTACGCCAACACGTCGCTGTCGGGAAATCCCGCCTTTCACACGACGTCGAACCTCGGCGACAACTGGTCCGGCGCGTGCAACTCACCGTCGGCCTGCAACGGCGGCGGCACAGTCATCCCCGCCTCGGGGTTCTCCGGGGCCCTGAGCGGCACCGTCACGACGCCCCAGCCGAGCCGGCTGAGCCTCGACGCCAACGGCGGGCGCGTCTACGTGGACAAGCACCTCTACCTGGATGAGCTGGACGGGCCCTACTCCGCTGCGGTACGGGCGGATCACCCGACGGACTGGTGGCGGCTCAACGACGCGGTGGGTTCAACGACGGCCGCTGACAACGCCGGCGCGGCCCGGGGCACCTACACGGGCTCGGGCATCACCCTGGCCCAGCCCGGCGGCCTGTCGGGGGACTCGGCCACAGCCGCCGCCCTCGGTGGCTCGGCCAGCTACGTCGCCTTGCCATCGGGGACGATCCCCGGAGCCGGGGCGCCGATTTCGATCGAAGCGCGGTTCAAGACGACGGCCAGCGGCCCCATCTTCGGCTACCAGAACACCGCCGTGGGCACCACGCCCAGCAACGATGTCCCCGCCCTCTACGTGGGCACCGACGGCAAGCTCCACGGCAACTACTGGCCGTCCACCCAGATGGCCTCGGCCGCCACGGTCAACGACGGCGCCTGGCACCAGGTCGTCTTGAGCGCCGACGGCGCCGGCACCCAGGCGCTGTACCTGGACGGCACCCAGGTTGCTTCGGCGTCGGGGGCGGTCGTGAATTGGCTGAGCATGAACATGAGCCAGATCGGCGCTGCCTACACCAACGCCGGCTGGCCCGCGACCCCCGGGGGATGGTGGTACTTCAACGGGACGCTGGCCGACGTGGCCATCTACCACAGCGCCCTGTCCGGAGCCCGGGCCCTGGCGCATCACAGCGCCGTTCCCCTGACTTCGACGTCGGCCACCGGCCCGATGGTCTACAACACGCCCTATCCCGGCGCCGTCAACGCCGATACCCCTGTGTCGTACTGGCGGCTCGGCGAGGCCGCCGGATCGACGACGGCCAGCGACTCCGACGGCGCCAACAACGGCACCTACGGCGCGGGCGTGACGCTGGGCCAGCAGGGCCCCGCCACCGGTGACCCGAGCACGGCGGCGGCATTCAACGGCTCGACGGGGATGGTCGCCGTCCCCGACGCCGACAGCCTGCGCTTGGAGCGCACTCAGCCCTTCAGCGTCGAGGCGTGGTTCAAGACCACGACGACCGCCCAGATGGCGATCGTCTCGAAGATCTCGAGCGCAGCGCCCTACCAGGGCTGGGAGGTCGGGCTCTACAACGGCAAGCCGTACATGGCGTTGATCAACAGCTGGTCGTCCAACGCCTTCGACGAGTTGGGTACAACGTTCGTCGCAGACGGCGCCTGGCACCACCTCGTCGCGTCCTACGACGGCAGTTCCAAGGCCGCCGGCGCCCAGTTCTTCGTGGACGGTCGCCCCGACGGCACGGGTCAGGCCTATGTCGACACGCTGAGCGGACCTGTCGCCAACACCGTTCAAGTGACGATCGGCGCCCGCAACAACAGCGCGCTGTCCTTCAATGGCACGCTGTCTGACGTGGCCGTCTACCGCGGCGCCATCTCGAGGGGCCAGGCAGCCAGCCACGCATTGGCCGCGCTGACGCCCTATCCAGCCGCCGTTGGCAACGACGGTGCCTCCGGCTATTGGCGGCTCGGAGAGGCGGCCGGGACCAACGCCTATGACCGGGTCGGCTCGGCGCCTGGCACCTACGCCGGCACCGTCACCCTGGGACAGCCCGGTCCCCTCAGCGGCGACCCGTCCACGGCGGCGAGCCTCAATCCCGGCGACGTGGCCCTTCCCGCAGGGTTCGCCTGGCTGGCCAACGGCTTCACGATGGAGGCGTGGATCAAGCCCACGGCCGCCAACGTCTACGCCCGCATCGCCGAGTTCGGCACCGGCGCGGCGTCCAACAACGTGGCGTTCTCCTTCGGGCCCTCGGGCAGGGACCTGGAGCTGGGCGTCTGGAGCAACGGCGCCAACGACGGCGCCG
>CADDZP010000204.1 GCA_902812475.1 Actinomycetota bacterium
GATCCGGCCCAGTAAGACGACCGCACCCCCTGCGACCAGCACCAAGACGGCGACGAGCGGCACCGTCGATCCCTTCTCTCCTCTGCGCACGCACGCGCTCCTTCCACAAGTCGCGGAAAACCTGGGGGGAAGCGGAGCGTTGCTATTCGGCGTCTTCGACCTGCAGCACCGGAGCTGCGGCCCCGACGGTCTCGCCCTTCTCGAGGTTCATAACACGGACGCCGGTGGCGTCACGCCCCTGCGACGAGATGTCGCGAGTGGGCATTCGGATCGAGTTCCCGCCTGAAGAAATGAGGAAGATCTCGTCTTCGAGCCCCACCATGAACGCGGCCACGACATACCCGCGGCGAGCGGTGAGTTTGATACCCCTTACGCCCATCGTCCCGCGGCCCTTGCGGGCAAAGCGATCGAGCTTTGTGCGTTTGCCATAGCCGGCGTCGGTGACGATCAGGATGTCGACGTCGTCGCGCGCCACGTCGCACGACACGAGCTCGTCGCCCTGCCGCAGGCGCATGCCGATGACGCCTTGAGCGGCCCGCCCGGTCGCGCGGACTTCCTCTTCACTGAATCGAATGGTCTGACCGTTGCGGCTGACCATGAAGATGTCGTCCTCACCGCTGGTCTGGATGACCCGCACGAGTTCGTCATCATCCCGAAGGTTGATAGCGATGAACCCCTCACGACGCGACTTGTCGTACTCGTTCATTCGTGTCTTCTTCACCTGCCCGCGCTTGGTCGCAAAGAACAAGTGACGACCGTCCTCGTACGTGCGGGTGTCGATGACAGCAGCGATGCGCTCGTCGGGTGCGAGCGGCAGGAGGTTGACGATGGCCGTACCGCGTGCGGTCCGGTCCTTCATGGGGATCTCGTGGGCCTTGAGCCGGTACACCTTGCCGCGGTTGGAGAAGAACAACAGATAGGCGTGCGCCGTCGTGGCAAGCAGATGAGCGACGTAGTCGTTGTCCCGGAGCTTCGCCGCCTTCACGCCGCGGCCACCGCGGCCCTGGGTGCGGAAGGCGTCGGCCGCCACCGACTTCACGTAGCCGTTCTTGCTGAGCGTGACCACGAGGTCCTCGTCCTCGATGAGGTCCTCGAGGTCGATCTCGCCGGGGTCGTAGGTGATCTCGGCCTTGCGCGGGGTCGCGAACTTCTCCCTGATCTCGGCGAGTTCGGTCTTGATGACGCCTCGGAGCTTGGCGCGGCTCCCGAGGATCGACTCCAGCTCGGCGATTGTCTCGCGCAGCTTCGCCATCTCGTCCTTCAGCTCGTTGCCGTTCAGCCGCGTGAGCATCACCAGGCGCATGTCGAGGATGTGGTTGGCCTGGATCTCGCTGAAGTTGAACGGCTTGGCCATCAGCGCCTGCCGGGCGCCGTCACGGTCGGCCGACCCGCGGATGAGGGCGATGATGCGGTCGATCTTGTCGAGCGCACTGAGCAGGCCCTCGACGATGTGCGCCCGGTCCTGCGCCTTCTTGAGGCGATACTCCGAGCGCCGGCGGATGACCTCTTCCTGGTGGTTGATGTACGCCTCGAGTGCCTGCTTGAGATTCAACGTGCGGGGCACGCCGTCCACTAGGGCGACCATGTTCACGCCGAAGCTCGTCTGCAGCGGCGTGTGCTTGTACAGGTTGTTCAAGACGACGTTCGCCGAGGCGTCCTTTTTCAGGTAGATGACCAGCTCGGTGGCTTCGCCCGCCGAGAGATTGCGCACGTCGCGGATCCCCTCGAGCTGACGGCTGGTGACGAGCTCCTCGATCTTGGAGGCGACCGTCGACACGCTGGTCTGGTACGGCAACTCGCTCACGATGATCTCATCGCCGCCCCGGCGTCCTTCGACGATCTCTGCCCGGGCCCGCATGCGGATGGAGCCGCGCCCGGTGCGGTAGGCGTCCATGATCCCGCCCCGACCGAGGATGAAGGCGCCGGTCGGGAAGTCGGGGCCCTTGACGAACTCCATGAGCTGATCAGGCGTCGCCTCGGGGTTGTCGATCACGAAGCTGACGGCGTCGATGACCTCGCCCAGGTTGTGGGGCGGGATGTTCGTGGCCATGCCGACGGCGATGCCCTGGCTCCCGTTGACCAGCAAGTTCGGGAAGCGGGCCGGCAGGACAAACGGTTCCTGCTCGCGTCCGTCGTAGTTGGCGACCATGTCGACGGTGCCCTCGTCGATCCCAGCAAGCAATTGCATCGCAAGCGGAGCGAGCCGGCACTCGGTGTATCTCGCCGCTGCCGGTTCGAAGTCTTGCGATCCGTAGTTGCCGTGGAAATCGATCAGTGGGTGGCGAAGCGAGAAGGGCTGGGCCATGCGCACAAGCGCGTCGTAGATCGCCGAGTCGCCGTGGGGGTGGTACTTCCCCATGACGTCGCCGGTGACGCGGGCGCACTTGGAGTGGGGACGGTCGGGGCGGAGACCCTGGTCGAACATGCCGTAGAGGATGCGGCGGTGGACCGGCTTCAGCCCGTCACGCGCATCGGGCAGAGCCCGAGCCACGATGACGGACATGGCGTAGTCGAGGAACGACCGCTCCATCTCCTCTTGGAGCTCGATCGGCTCGACCGATCCGAATTCGAGAGGCGTCTGGTCTGACATCAGATGTCGAGGAAACGAACGTCTTTGGCATTCGTCGAGATGAACTGCTTGCGACTCTCGACGTCGTCGCCCATGAGGATGCCGAGCACCTCGTCGGCGAGAGCCGCCTGCTCGACCGACACCTGCAGGAGCGTGCGGCTACCGCGATCCATCGTCGTCACCTTGAGCTCGTCGAAGTCCATCTCGCCAAGACCCTTCAGACGCTGGAACTCGTGTTCCTTCCCGGGGTTCTCGGCGATGAAGGCGTCACGGGCGGGGTCATCCTTGAGGTACAGCTTCTCCTTGCCGACGACCGTGGAGTAAAGCGGCGGCTGCGCGATGTACACATGGCCGAGTTCGACGAGCGGCTTCATCTGCCGGAAGAAGAACGTCAGGAGCAGCGTGCGGATGTGGCTGCCGTCGACGTCGGCATCGCAATTGTGGGCGAGCACTCCTCCGCCACCCCCGCAGATGAAATTCTCGTCGTCCGCAACCGAGAGGTCATACACGTCACCGTCGAACGGATACGCCACATTGGACCGGATTGGGATGGCAATCAGATCGTCGGAGACCTCGATCCACCGCGGTTGCTGCCGGTACTTCCCCGACGACGCATGCTGTCGAAGCAGGTTGGCATTCGGAGCCTTCCGCCAAACGCTCTCCAGTGCCAGCAGCTGGTCCTTACCCTGCACGGTGATGACATGGTGGTCATGCTTTGAAGCGACGACGCCGGGGCTCGCTTCGATGATCGACCGAGAGGCGACGACTCCAAGCTGCCCGAGGAGATAGAGGACGCCATCGGCCAGCGCTTCCGAGGTCGTCGAGAAGGTGACGGCGCGGGAGGCCCTTCCTTTCGATCCGTCGCCAAGGAAATAGCCCTCGAGGAACGCCAACTGGTGCTCAGGCGCGACATTGAGCAACAGGTTCGGCAATCGCTTCGAGGGAGCGTGACCACCCAGTCCAAGCGCCTTTACCAGTCGGCTGGCGATCGCGGAGTGGAAGTACAGCTTGCCCGCACGGGAGACCTTCGAGGGACAGAATCGCGGGGTCTCGCCAAACACCCGCTCAATCGCATCGATGATTGACGGCACGTACCGCATGTCATCGTCACCCAGCGAGAGTGCGACCTGCGAGCGTGCGAGGCTGCCTTCAGCTGCGTACCAACCGAGGAAATAACAGAGCTCCTCGGTAACTGGCAGCATTCGAGGGAAGACGCGTTCGCGATGGGCTTGCGGGACAAGGTCGACGTCTCGGTCGACGAAGAAGAGATCGTCGAGCGTCAGGTCGTCAGCGCGCCGCCACCGGCTCACCTTGCGCCAACGCGCGTTTGCGGATCCGTCCCATTCACGCGCCCATGTCCCGGCCAAACCCGGAACGAACGTCGCATCCTCAGGCCACGGCGCTCCGAGAATCGCAAGATAGGCCTCGAGGGTCGAGCGAGCGGGACGTTGCCGTCCCGTTTCGAATTCGGAAACCGTGCAGGCTTGCCGGTGACCGATCGCTTCGGCCATCGCCTGCTGAGTGATCCCCAAGCTGCGCCTCCGCACGGCCAACTGCCGCCAGATTCGGAGGGGCAGTTCGACGCGCGGCTCGTGAACCTTGCGGCTGCGATCCTGCAGGTCGGCTTGGGCGTGCTGCGCGAGTCCACGCACTGATTCGCCATCGACCCTCAAGCCACGCGCAAGTCCGCCAACGATGAACGTCTCCAGCAGATCAATCTCCGCAGTGGGCGCCGGTGGACGAGGGAGGCGCCGGGGCGCGACGACGTACTCGCCAGCCACGAGTTCACCCGCAGGTCGCATCGCCAGACGGCCGGCCTCCCATGTGAAGACGGAATGACCGGGGCTCACCGAGATTGTCCGCCCGTACGCCGTCGTAATCCGATGCATCAGACCGGTGTGCCGATGTCGAATGACACGCTTCAGGGGCGACACACGTGCTTGCAGATCGTTGCGCTCGACACTGATCGTGCCGGCATCAGGCACTTCTTCGCCTCGTTCGAGCCATGTATCGACTGCAGGTCCAATCGGCTCGAGGCTGAGCCGACCTTCCTCGTCGACGAACAGAACAGGCTCTTCACCGGCCACCGAGAGCAGGATCACCTTGTGGTAGCGGATCTTGCTGACGTCGAACTCTTCGCCGAGGTTGGCGCCGATCGCCGCGATCAGTGACTGGATCTCGGCGTTCTTCAACATCTTGTCGATGCGGGCACGCTCGACGTTGAGGATCTTGCCTCGGATCGGAAGGATCGCCTGGGTCCTCGGATCGCGCGCCGAGATGGCTGAGCCACCGGCCGAGTTGCCCTCGACGATGAACAGCTCGGACTCACGCGGGTCGCGTGACGAGCAGTCGGCCAGCTTGCCGGGCAGGCCGGCACCGTCGAGCAACGACTTGCGGCGTGTGAGATCGCGCGCCTGCCGGGCGGCGACGCGCGCCCGCGACGCCTGGATCGACTTGTTGACGACCTGGCGCGCCTCGGTGGGGTGCTCCTCGAGCCAGTCGCCCAGCTTCTCGTTGGTCGCCCGCTCGACCATCGAACGGATCGACACGTTGCCGAGCTTGGCCTTCGTCTGGCCCTCGAACTGCGGGTCGCGCAGCTTGACGCTGATGATGGCGGTCAGGCCCTCACGGACGTCCTCGCCGGTGAGATTGTCGTCCTTGTCCTTCAGCAGGTTCTTGGCCCGGGCGTACTTGTTGACGATGTTGGTGAGCGCCTTCTTGAAGCCCTCTTCATGCATGCCGCCCTCGATGGTGGCGATGCCGTTGGCGAAGGAGTGCAGGCTCTCGTAGTAGCCGGTGTTCCACTGCAGGGCGACCTCGACCTCTTGGTCCTTCTCGACTACCTCGAAGTCGGCGACCCGCTTGAACAGTGCCTCCTTGGAGTGGTTCAGGTGGCGTACGAAGTCGACGATGCCGCCCGAGTACTTGAAGGTCTGCTGCTGTTCGTGGCCCGGGCGCTCGTCCTTGAAGCGGATCTCGAGGCCCTTGTTGAGGAATGCCATGACCTGCAGGCGCTCCAGCAGCGTCTGGGCCCGGAACTCGGTCCCCTCGGCCTGGAAGATCTCGGGATCGGGCCAGAACGTCACGGTGGTGCCGGTGCGGCCGCGCGGCGCGTTGCCGACTACCGCCAACTTCTTCGTGACCTTGCCGCCGTTGGCGAACTCCATGTGGTGGCGCTTGCCGCTGTGGTCGATGTCGAGCTCGAGCCGGCGCGACAGGGCGTTCACGACGGACACGCCGACGCCGTGCAGACCGCCGGAGATCTTGTAGCCACTGCCGCCGAACTTGCCGCCGGCATGCAGCATCGTCAGGACGACCTCGGCGGCGGACTTCGTCTTGTACTTCGGGTGTGGATCGACCGGAATCCCCCGGCCGTCGTCGGTGACGCGACAGCCACCGTCTTTGAGAAGGGTGACGTCGATGCGCGTGGCGTACCCGGCCATGGCCTCGTCGACGGCGTTGTCGACGACCTCGTAGACGAGGTGGTGCAGCCCGTTGAGACCGGTCGAGCCGATGTACATCCCGGGGCGCTTCCGGACGGCCTCGAGCCCCTCCAGAACGGTGATGTCTTTGGCCCCGTAGGACGGTGCGGCTTGAGCCAACGCGCTCAGTACCTTTCAGCAGTCGGGAGAGGGCGTTTCGGGCACAAAAGCGCAGGTCAGAGGCCCGAATGCCACTGTTGCAAGTCTACCAGAGAGGGGTCTCAATCCCGGCGGAGGCGCACCTCCACGTGCTCCACCACGCCCTCGCCGAGGACCTCTCGAAATCGCCCCAACAGGTCGCCTTCCAGATACCGCAACTGGGTCGCCCAGCCGGGCTCGGTGACGGCGACGACGAGCACCCCGCCGTTGAGGCTGACGGGTCGGGCG
>CADDZP010000205.1 GCA_902812475.1 Actinomycetota bacterium
GGGACGGGGGCGGGTGCCCTGCCGCCCGGCGTCGCCGCCGGCGACACGTCGCACTGCGTCAACGGCCGTCAGTACGACCCGGCGCTGGCCTATTGGGCGCCGCCCTGCGTCCCCGGGGCACCGGGCGCGCCGTTCCCGAACAACGGCGGCGCGACCAGCTTCGGCGTCACCGCCGACTCGATCACCATGGTGGACTACGTGACGAACTACGGCGCCGAGGTCAACGCCATCCTCAAGGCCCAGGGCCAGCTGGTCACCGCCGACGACGCCAAGCCGTTCGACGCGGCGATGGCGAACTTCATCAACAAGCGGTACACGCTGTATGGGCGCAAGTTCAAGATCGTCACCTACCAGAGCCCGTGCCAGGCCGTCCCGCCAGACGTGCGCTGCCTGACCCAGGACCTGGACAAGGTGATCGACCAGTACAAGCCGTATGCCTTGTTCTGGAACACGACCCTGTGCTCCGCCTGCTTCGCCGAGGTCGCCCGGAGGGGCGTCATCGCCCTGGGCGGCGACGGCTTCAGCGACAAGTTCGCCAATGCGCTCAAGCCCTACTTCTACAGCGGCGGTCAGAGCGCCACGAGAGTCGAGACGTCGTTTGCCGAGTGGTGGTGCAAGCAGATGACGAGCGTCAACACCGACCGCAAGGTTCGCTATGCGCTTCCGAACAATGCGGCCCAGAACTTCAACGGCCAGCCCCGCCGGCTCGGCGTCCTGAGCACGAACGACCCCGACAACGAGGACACCGTGAAAGACGTCCTCGGGCCCGCTCTCGCCAAGTGCGGCGACAAGATCTGGCACACCTACTTCTACGACCAGAACATCAACACCGCCGCCCAGCAGGTGGAAGCGGGCATCTCCGCCATGGACACGCCCCAGGACCCGGCCAGCGTCGTCCTGTGCCTGTGCGATTCGGTGGCGCCCGCCTTCCTCTACCAGGGCGAGCAGAACCACAACTACTACCCGGAGAACGTCATCGCCTCGGACCAGCAGATGGACTGGGACACGTCGGGGCAGTCCTACACGTCGACGAACGGGCAGCCGGTGCTCGCCTGTCCAGCGCCGACGCGCGGGTGCGTGTACGACATGGCGTTCGGGCTCTCGACCGAGAGCACCCCCGAACCCCAGACCAACGATGAGGGCCTGCGCGTCATCAAGGACGGCGGCGCGCCGGGCGCCCCCGGCGCCATGACGCCGGTGACGGCGAGCCAGTGGGCCCGCCACTACTCGATGCTCGCCAACTTCATCGAGGCGACGGGGCCGAACCTCACCGCGGCCAACATGCAGGCCCGGGCCGTCACGCTTCCACCCGTCGGCGGGGGTGACACCGGCAAGGCGCTGCTCCAGGTCGCGCCTGGTGACTGGACCTGGATGCAGGACATGCGCCTCGTCTACTTCGACAAGCACAAGCCGTCGCCGTACAACGGCCAGCCCGGCACATACGTCCAACTTGGTCCCCGCTACAACATCGGACAGTTCCCGCCCGCAGCCGACGGCCCCGAGCTGCCAGGCGGGCGCACGCCTTGAGCGTCACGTTCGAGGAGGTCACTCGGCGGGTCGGTGCTCTCCGGAAGAACGACAGCCGCGGCGCCCAGGCCGCCCGGCTGGCGTTGGCGTGTGTCGTCTTCCTCGTCGTCGTCCGGATCTTCTTCCCGTACTCGATCCCCGAGCTCGTCCAGGGCGTCTCGCTGGGCTCGCTGTACGGCATCCTCGCCGTCGGCCTCATCCTCATCTACCGGACCAATCGCATCATCAACTTCGCGGCGGCTGCGGTCGGGGCCGTTCCCGCTATCGCCGGACTGCTCCTCGACGTCCAGAACGGCGTGCCGTACCTCGCGATGCTGCCGTTGGCCATCCTCGGCGGCGCGATCGTCGGTGGCGTCGTCGATGTCACGGTGATCCGGCGTTTCTCGCGGTCGCCTCGACTGATCCTCACCGTCGTGACCATCGGTGTGGCCCAGGCCCTTGCCGCCCTCGGTTTCTTCATCCCCGTGTGGCTGGGCGCCCGGGCGGCCCAGATCCCACGCGTGCCGACGCCGTGGGAGACGTTCCGCATCCTCGACAGCCACGGCAAGAACCTGCTCACGGGAAACCAGGTCGCCGCCCTCGTCGTCGTCGTCCTTGTTGCGATCGCTCTGGGCGCCTTCCTGCGCTACACGCGCATCGGTATCGCCTTGCGGGCCTCAGCCGAGAACTCCGACCGGGCGTCGCTGCTCGGCATCCCCGTGCGCCGCATCCAGACTGTGGCGTGGATGGCAGCCGGCGTGCTGGCGGCGTTGGCCATCTTCTTCCAGTCACCGCTCATCGGCGTTCCCAGCGACGCCACCTTGGGCTTCGACAGCCTGCTCTACGCCTTCGCAGCGGCGATGGTCGCCCGCATGGAGCGGATGGGAGTCGCGGTGCTCGCCGGCATGGGCGTCGGCCTGCTCGTGAGCGCCTCGGTCACCAAGACGGGTTCCAACGACGTCGCATCGGCGCTCATGCTCATCGTCATCTTGGGCGCGCTGCTGGCCCAGCGGAAAACAGTGGCCCGGGCCATGGACGCGGGCACGTCGACGTGGGAGCTGGTGAAGTCGTACCGGCCCGTTCCCACTGAGCTGCGCGGACTGCGGGAGGTCAACGCCGGCCGCATCGGGCTCCTGGGCGCCCTCGTCGCCATCGCCGTGGTGCTGCCATTCGTGGTCAGCGGCCCCGACCTTCCCTTGCTCGTCCTCCTGCCCATCTACGGGATCATCGCCGTCTCGCTGGTCGTCCTCACCGGGTGGGCGGGCCAGATCAGCCTCGGGCAGTTCGGCCTGGTCGGCGCAGGGGCGGCGGCGGCCGGCGGCCTGATCGCCAACCACAACATCGACTTCTTCGTTGCCATCGTCATCGGGATCGGCGCCGGCGTGCTCGTCGCCATGGTCATCGGCTTGCCGGCCGTGCGCATCCAGGGGCTGTACCTGGCGGTGACGACACTGGCGTTCGGCTACGCCATGTCCGGCTACGTCCTCAAGAAGAACCACTGGATCGGCGCCCATCTGCTGCCGTCCGGGTTCATCTCCAAGGTCACCCGTCCGCTGCTGTACGGGCGCATCGACCTGGAGAACGACCGCACCTTCTACTTCCTGTGTCTCGCCTTCCTCGTGGTCGCCATGTTGGCTGCGAGCGCATTCCGGCGCAATCGCAGCGGCCGGGTGCTGATCGCCGCCCGGGACAATCAGCGGGCGGCGCCCGCCTACGCCGTCAACGTGGTGCGGACGCGCCTGGCCGCCTTCGCCGTCTCGGGTGGGATCGCCGGCCTCGCTGGCGTGCTGCTGGTGTACGCCCAGCACAACGTCATCCCCGGCAGCTACGACGTCCTCGGCAGCATCACTCTCTTCCTCGCCGTCGTGATCGGCGGGCTGACGTCGGTCCCGTTCGCCGTCGTCGGCGCCGTCACGTTCGAAGCGTTCGTGCTGTTCGGGCCACGCCTGTACCAGGGCCTCGGGTCGACATTCGTCGCCGTGGTGCCGCTGCTGCTCACCGGCCCCCTGCTCGTTCTCGATCTGTACTTCTATCCAGGCGGTTCGGCCGAGGCCGGGTTCCAGACGCGCGACCGCTTCCTGCGCTGGGTCGCCCGTCGCCACGACCTGCTGGTCCCGTCGCTCGTCGCCGACCGGCGTGTGGAGACCGAAGAGGAACAGGCGGCTGACGTCGTCACGAGCGCCGAGCGCTCCGTGCTCGAGGCCGACAGCTTCGCCGCCGTGGGGCCGACCATCACCTGTCCGGTGTGCGGTGACGTGATGCCGCTGGAGGCGGCGGCCGAGCACGAGCACTTGCGCGGCGACAGCGACGATGCTGGGGGAGGGCGTCGGCGCCTCGCTCGGGCGCGAAAGGCGCGGACGTGATCCGGCTCCCGTGGCGGACTGCGGACAACGCTCCCGCGTTCGAACGGACGACCGCTGACGCCTTTCTGTCGTGCCGCGGCGTCGATGTGGCGTACGACCAGGTCCAGGTCCTGTTCGGTGTCGACCTCGACGTCGGCGAGGGCGAGATCGTCGCCCTTCTCGGGACCAACGGCGCCGGCAAGTCGACGTTGCTGAAGGCCATCTCCGGCCTCGTTGACCCGACGGCGGGACGCATCATCTTCCACGGCCGCGACATCACCCATGCGGACGCTGTGACGACGGCCAAGCTCGGCATCGTGCAGGTGCCGGGCGGTCGGGCCGTCTTTCCCACGTTGACCGTTGCCGAGCACTTCCGCTGCGGCACGTGGCTGTACGCCGGCGACGACCAGGCCGAGGTGCAGTCGCGCGTCGACCGCGTGCTCGAGCTGTTCCCGCGGCTGCACGACCGCTGGGATCAGATGGCGGGGAACCTGTCGGGCGGGGAGCAGCAGCAGCTCGGCCTCGGCATGGCGTTCGTGGCCAAGCCCCGCTTGCTCATCATCGACGAGCTCTCGCTCGGCCTGGCGCCGACGATCGTCGAGCAGCTCCTCGACATCGTGCGTGCGATCCACGAGCAGGGCTGCACGATCATCCTCGTCGAGCAGTCGGTGAACCTGGCGCTCACGGTTGCGTCCCGCGCCTATTTCATGGAGAAGGGTGAGGTGCGCTTCTCGGGTCCCACCGAAGAGTTGCTGGAGCGGGCCGACATCCTGCGCTCGGTGTTCTTGGAGGGTGCCGCATCGGGGAAGGGCGCCAACAGCCGTGCGGTCGCCAGGAAGAAGACTGCGCCCGCTGACGCCCCTCCCGTGCTCGAGGTGAACCGCCTTACCCGCCGCTTCGGAGGGATCACCGCCGTCGACGACGTGACCTTCTCGCTGGCGCCCCACGCCATCCTCGGGCTGATCGGTCCCAACGGTGCCGGGAAGACGACCGTGTTCGACCTGATCTCGGGGTTGCTGCCGGCCGACGGTGGTCGGATCGTCTTTCAGGGCGCCGACATCAGCGACTGGGCGCCAGACCGCCGGGCTGCCGTGGGCCTCGGCCGCTCGTTCCAGGACGCCCGCATCTTCCCGACGCTCACCGTCGCCGAGAACATCGCCGTCGCCCTCGAACGCCATATCGAGACGCGGGACCACTTCGCTGCCCTGCTCAACCTGCCGGCGGTGCAGGAGTCCGAGCTGGACGTGGCCTACACCGTCGAGGACCTCATCGAGCTGATGAACCTGGGCGCCTTCCGCGACAAGTTCGTGGCTGAGCTGTCGACGGGCAGCCGCCGCATCGTCGACCTGGCCATGGCCATCGCCCACGACCCGTCCGTCCTGCTGCTCGATGAACCGTCGTCGGGGATCGCCCAGCGTGAGACCGAGGCGCTCGGCCCGCTGCTCAGGCGCATCCAGTCCGAGACGGGGTGCGCCATGTTGGTCATCGAGCACGACATGCCGCTGATCACCTCGGTCTCCGACGAGATCCTGGCGCTCGATCTCGGCCGGGCCATCATGCGGGGGACACCCGCGCAGGTGACATCCGACCCGCGGGTCGTCGAGTCCTATCTGGGCGGCGACGTCGCCGTCATCCAGCGCTCGGGCAAATGACCCGACGACGCCTGTATGCGATCGCCGGCGTCATCGCCCTTGTGATCGGGGAGGCAGTTCTGTTCGCGGGCCCGGCACGGGCGGCGTCCATCGCTCCCGAGGCCCAGGGCTGGTGGAGCGAGGCCCAGCAAGCACCGGCGCCGTTGCCGGTCAACACCGTCACGGGCCAGAACCTGCAGGTGGGCGGCGACCCCACCGGGCCCAACGCCATCGCCGCCATGCGCTACATCGTTCCCGGCACCATCGACGGCGCGCCCGTCGATCCGGCGAGCGTTGCCGCGACCCTCACGCTGAAGGTGGTCCCCAACACCGGAGTGGGCACCGCCGCCGTCGTGGTGTGCCCCGTCAACGGTGGATGGGTGCCGGCCAGCGGCGGTGCCTGGGCGGCGAGGCCGGGTTACACGTGCGCCAAGTCAGCGCCCGGAACGCTGTCGGCTGACAAGGCGACGATGACGTTCAAGCTCGATCCATCACTTCAGGTGCAGTCCGGCATCTATGACATCGCCGTGGTGCCCGACCCCAAGAACCAGGCGCCGTTCTCCGTGCAGTTCCAACCCCCGGCGGAAGACAGCCTCTCCCTCGGACCCGGTACGCCGGCGGAAGGCGCCGGCAACGATGTGGGAGGGGCCGCGGTCTCGTCGTCCGACAGCACGGCACCGTTGGCGGGCGACACGACGGCGCTCGCACCCGTAGGAGGCCCGTCGTCGTTCGACGTCGGCAGCGGGTCACCGCTGTCGTCGCCACCCGCCGTGCAATCTCCGCATGCGGGGCGGGTCGCCGCCGGCGTTGCACCGAACCGTTTGCTGCCGGGTCCGCTTCGCCGTGCCGTGGCGACCAAGCGCAGCCAGCAGGCCATTGCCCTCGGGGTCCTCGCCGCCATCGCCGTCGCCCTGTGGTGGTTCGGCGGCCAGCAGGCGCGCGCCCCGCGCCTGCTGGC
>CADDZP010000206.1 GCA_902812475.1 Actinomycetota bacterium
ACCGACCGCGCCCCAACCGTCGCCCGCGTGCGAGCGCTCCGTGACCGGCTCGCCGACGGCCTTCTTGCAGCCGTTCCCGACGCCGTCGAGACCGGCGACCGGGCCACCAAGATCGCCGGGAACTGCAACGTCTGCTTCGCCGGCGTCGAGTCCGAGGCCCTGCTCGTCCTCCTCGACGGCGCCGGCGTGTGCGCGTCGGCCGGCTCGGCGTGCACCAGCGGCGCCGTCGAGCCGTCGCACGTCCTGACGGCCATGGGTGTCCCGACCGAGCAGGCCATGGGCGCGCTCCGTCTCTCGCTCGGCGCCACATCGACCGACGCCGACGTCGACCTCGCCCTCGAGGTGGTCCCGCCGGCCGTCGAGCGCCTCCGAAGCGCGTGAGAGTCATGGCCGCCATGTCCGGCGGCGTCGACTCGTCGGTCGCGGCCGCCCTTCTCCTCGAGGCCGGCCACGACGTCGTTGGTGTCACGATGCGCCTCTGGGAAGGTGACGTCGAAGGCACGTGCTGCTCGGTCGCCGAGATCGACGACGCCCGTCGCGTCGCGCAACAGCTCGGCATCGACCACTGGGTGTTTCGCTTCACGGACGACTTCGAGACGCACGTCGTCGACCCCTACGCGGCCGCCCACGCCGCCGGGCTCACGCCGAACCCGTGTATCGAGTGCAACCGCCACGTGAAGTTCGACCGCCTCCTGCGCAGGGCGGAGCAGCTCGGCTTCCACGCCGTGGCCACCGGCCACCACGCCCGTGTCGACCGGCACAACGGCCGCATGCGTCTGCGCCGCGGGGCGGACGCGGCGAAGGACCAGTCCTACGTGCTGTACGTGCTCGGACAGCACCAGCTCGAGCGCTGCCTCTTCCCGGTGGGCGATCTCACCAAGGCCGAGGTCCGTGCCCGGGCCGCTGACCTCGGCCTGCGTACGGCGGGCAAGCCCGACAGCGTCGAGGTGTGCTTCGTGACGGCGAGCGGCGGGCGCGAGAGCCTGCTCCGTAGCCGCGTCGGGCTGCGGCCCGGCCGGGTCGTCGACACAGCGGGCCGCCAGGTGGGCCACGTGCCCGCTACTGAGCTGGTCACCGTCGGCCAGCGACGCGGGCTGGGACTCGGCGGCGGTGAGAAGCGCTATGCCGTGTCGGTCGACCCGGGCGCGGGCACGGTCGTCGTCGGCCGCCTCGACGATCTCATGGCGACCGACGTCGAGCTCACCGATCTCACATGGGTCGACGAACCTGCTGCGGGCGCCGTGATGGCCCAGTGCAGTGCCCACGGCACGCCGGTCGAGGCCACATTCGACGGCGCGCGCTTGCACTTCGCTGAGCCGCACCGGCGAGTGGCGCCGGGCCAGAGCGTCGTGCTCTACCGGGGCGACGAGGTCCTGGGCGGAGGTATCGCCGCGTGAGTGACGACGAAGCGCCGGACGCCGAGGACAAGCGCGAGTTTCCCGTGCGGGGACCCGCCACCGCGCAGCAGGCGATGGTCGCCATTGCGGTCCTGTGCTTGGTCTGCCTGGTCATCGGCTTCGTCCTCGGCCGCACGCTGTAGCGCCGCATGAGTGTCGCCGTAGCCGTGGGCCGCTATCTGCTCGCGGCCGTCCTCGCCGTCGCCGCCTGGGGCAAGGTCACCGACCGCGTAGGGACGCGCGACGCCGTGCATGCGTTCGGCGTCCCCGGCTGGGCGGCCGCGCCGGTCGCGTTCCTCCTTCCTGTCGCCGAACTGGCCGTTGCCGTGCTGCTCGTCGTCGGGCCAGTGGTCACAGGCGTGGTCGGCGCCCTCTTGCTGCTGACGCTGTTCACGGTCGCCGTCGCCGCCACCTTGGCCCGGGGCGAGAGCCCCGATTGCCATTGCTTCGGCGGACTCCGTGCCGAGCGCGTGACTTCCCGTACGTTGTTCCGCAACGTCGTGCTGCTGGCAATCGCAGTTCTCGTCGCCGCCGCTGTGTGACCGTCAGCCGACCCGCCGCACGGCCGCCTCCTCGAGCACGGCTCCCGGCAGCGTCGGCGTGAACAGCAGCCGACCGGCCGTGGTCCTGTCGCCCTGGCTGCGGCCGGGCCGCACGAGCACGATCTCGACGTCGTCCGACAGCACCGCCTCGAGGGCCAGGCCGGGTGCTCGTTGAGTCAGGTCCAGTGCCGTGGTATCGGCCGGCGCCGGTCCCAGCGAGCGAAGCTGCGGGCGGCGCAGCAGCACCGAGTCCATGAGGCCGAGCGGGTCGACGAGCACCAGCCCGGCGGGCACGAACACGGCCCACCGCTTGGCCAGCTGGTGGAGCGAGCGGAGCAGGAGGGCTGCGACGGGAAGTCCGAGGACTGTTGCCACTGCGCCCCAGATCCAGTGCCCTCCGGCGAGCAACAGGGGGCCTGCGGCCACGCCTGCGACGGCCAACGCCCACGCCAGCTCGATGGGTCCCACGAGCAGTGCGCCGGGAGCCCGCAGCGGGAAGCGGCGCTCGTTGGGGTACGCCGGCCCGTTCACGCACCAGATGCCCGTGTCGGGTGCGAAGGCCAGCGCGGCACCGACCGCCGTCCAGGCGACGGCGAGAACCGACGCCTCCGAGCCCACTGCGGCGATGACGGCGCCGACCACCGCGGCCGGTGCCACCACCCGCAGCGTCGTCAACGAGATCGGATGAGGGACGAGCGTGGCGGCCAGACCGACTGCCCACCCCAGCCACAGACCCACCGACGCGACCGCCTGCACGGAACTGTCAGCGTCGCGGAGGGCGTGGGCGAACGCGGGCCCGGCGGTGAACGGCAGCACCACCCACCACACGCGCAGGATCCACGGGAAGGCGCGTCGGACGTTTCGCGGCAGCATCGGGGTGCAAGAAACTAGGAAAGCAAGCTCAAATCCGCCTCCGGCGCGGTGAAGGATGATGAACTGGCAGGGCGCTGTTGCGCGAGCCCGGACAAGGAGAGTGGATGGCAGCAGAGGTGCGCCTCGTCGACCTGGCGGTGATCAAGCGCTACTCGCTCGCTGTCCGCCAGGAGCGAGCGCCTGCCGAAGAGGTGCTCGAGGCGCTCGAGGACAGCGCTGCCATCGTGATCGCCGCCCTCGAACAGGACGCGGCCGCCGGAGAAGCATCCGAGGAATGAGCGACAGTCGATGAGCGAGTGGCTGTCGACGGGGCTGGCGACCTCGATCGGCAGCCTGCCGCACACCGACGCGGACGCTGCCTCGACGGTCGTCCTGACGCGCCATCCGCAGCTGCCGGCCGCGCCGCAGTTGCCCGTGCGATCGGCGCGCGAGGGGATGATCGCCCAAGGGGCGCAGGGCATCCCCGGCGTGACCGTACGCGACGACGGGACACTGCGAGTCGACGCCAAGGCCGCCGAGTCGGCGGTCGTCAACGGCGTGCCGGTCGACGGATCGCTTCACCCGCCGGAGGCGGGCGGGCTGCTCCACTTCCTCGCCCGCATCGAAGGCCGCCATGGGCCCGTGAAGCTCCAGCTGACCGGGCCCGTCACGTTGGGCCTTGCGCTCACGCGGGCGGGGGTTGGGTCCGGTGCCGCCTTCGCCGTGGCGGCAGACGCAGTTCGGGCACGCGCTCGGGCGATGCTCGACCAGGTGGCGCGCCACGCGCCTGGCGCACCCGTCGTCGTGTTCCTCGACGAGCCGTCGCTCACGGTCGTGAGTCATCCCGGCTTTCCGCTCCCGCCCTACGGCGTCGTCGACGTGCTCACAGCGGCACTCGCCTCGCTGCACGACGCGGTCGCGACCGGTATCCATTGCTGTGGCCCGACCGACTGGCGCCTCGTGTTCGAGGCGCGACCCGACGTTCTCTCGGTTCCGGTCTCGCTGGCGGGCACCATCGAGCCGGCCGCTCTGGGGGCGTTCCTCGGTCGGGGCGGCTGGGTGGCCTGGGGCGCCGTGCCCACCGACACGCCGGTCAGTGACGACGTGACGTTCCTGTGGCGACGGCTGGTGGGCGCGTGGTCCGACCTCGTCCGAGGCGGCTGCCCGTCCCTCCTGTTGCGTGAGCGCGCTGTCGTCACGCCCGCGTGCGGGCTGGCCGGGCACGGTCCCGGCCAAGCCGACCGGGCCCTGGCCCTCACGGCGATGGTCGGCGAACGCATGCGGGAGCAAGTCACCAGCCGCCGCCTCACCATCGGCGCCTAACTTCTCGCCTCGGAAGCGCAGCAGCCGAGCCGAGCTAACACTGTCCGGCCGTCGGCCGGACACTGTTTCTTGCTCAGCCGACGGGGCCTTCGGCGAGAGCGGCCGAGTCCTTACGCGTCGAGTCTCTCGGACAGGACGTGGCGGTAGGTTCGGCGCGTGGCACCGTCGGATCCTGCTGGCCGCGCCGAGGAGCTGCGTCAGCAGATCGAGTACCACAACGTCCGCTACCACCAGCTCGACGATCCGGAGATCTCCGACGCCGAGTACGACGCCCTCGTGCGCGAGCTTCGGGCCCTCGAGGAACGGCACCCCGAGCTCGTGACGCCGGACTCGCCGACGCAGAAGGTCGGCGCTCCACCGGACACGTCGACGTTCGCACCGGTGCGGCATCGCCAGCCGATGATGTCGCTCGACAACGCCTTCTCGTTCGACGAGTTGTTGGCGTGGGGCAAGCGCATGGAGCGCTACATCTCCGGCGCCGTCGACTTCGTCTGCGAGCTCAAGATCGACGGAGTCGCCATGTCGGTCGTGTACGAGAACGGCCTCTACACGCGAGCGGCCACTCGCGGCGACGGCGTCGTCGGCGAGGACGTCACCGCCAATGTGGCCACCATCGAGGCCGTCCCCGAGCGCCTCGAGCTGATGGGCGACCGTCTGCCCTCGGTGCTCGAGGTGCGGGGGGAGGTCTACATGCCGATCTCCGCCTTCGAGGAGCTGAACGAAAAGCAGGGCGAGGCGGGGCTGCGTCTGTTCGCCAACCCGCGCAACGCGGCGGCCGGCTCGCTGCGCCAGAAGGATCCGAAGATCACCGCCAGTCGCGATCTCTCGTTCTTCGGCTATCAGGTAGGCGACATCGTGGGCGGGCCGCAGGTGCGGCGCCATTCCGACACGCTCGACCTCCTTCGCGATGCCGGCCTGCCGGTCAACCCCGAGATCCGAACCGTGGCGTCGCTCGAAGAGGTCGACGCCTTCTGCCGTCATTGGCTCGACCACCGCCACGACCTCGACTATGAGATCGACGGTGTCGTCGTCAAGGTCGACGATCTGGCCCAGCGGGCCGAGCTCGGCGCCACGTCGAAGGCGCCCCGGTGGGCGATCGCCTACAAGTTCCCGCCCGAGGAAGCGACCACGGTGCTGAAGGACATCATGGTGTCGATCGGGCGTACCGGGAAGGCGACGCCCTTCGCCATGCTCGAGCCCGTGCGCGTCAGCGGCTCCACCGTGCAGCTGGCGACGCTGCACAACGAGGACCAGGTGCGCATCAAAGACGTACGCCCGGGAGACACTGTCACCGTCCGCAAGGCGGGCGATGTCATCCCCGAAGTCGTCGGGCCTGTTCTGTCGAAGCGCCCTGCCGGCACCAAGCCGTGGGTGTTCCCTGACACCTGCCCGGTGTGCGGGAGTCCTCTGGTCCGTCTGGAAGGCGAGAGCGACACGTTCTGCACGAACGTCGACTGCCCCGGCCAGCGCCAGCAACGCATCGCCCACTTCGCGTCGCGCGGCGCCATGGACATCGAGGGCCTGGGCGAACAGACGGTCCGGGTGCTGGCCGAGAAGGCCCTGGTCGACGACGTGGGCGATATCTACTCGCTGACCTACGACGACCTCATCGCCCTCGAGGGCTTCGCCGACGTCTCCGTGCGCAATCTCCTCGCCGCCATCGACGCGTCCAAGGACCGGCCCCTCGCCAACCTGTTGGTGGGCCTCGGCATCCGCCATGTCGGCGGCCGCGGCGCCGAGGTGCTGGCGTCGGCGTTCGGGAGCCTCGACGCCATCATGGAAGCGTCGGAGGAGGACCTGGCGGCCGCCGAAGGCGTCGGACCGGTGATCGCCCGCAGTGTCCACGAGTTCTTCGCCCTCGACCGCAACCGGGCCGTCGTCAACAAGCTGCGGGCCGCCGGAGTGAACTTCAGGGGCCCGGACGCGCCGGATCTGCCCCAGACGCTCGCCGGCAAGGCGGTCGTGGTCACCGGCACGCTCGACGGCTTCTCTCGGGACGGCGCCGTCGACGCCATCAAGGCCCGCGGCGGCACGTCACCGGGCAGCGTCTCCAAGAAGACGGCCTACGTCGTCGCCGGCCGGGAGCCGGGAGCGGCCAAGTTGACCAAGGCGACCGAGCTGGAGGTGCCCGTTCTCGACGAGGCCGGCTTCCGCCGGCTCCTCGAGACGGGTACGCCCTGACATCCGACCGCTTGCCATCGTTGACGGACGTGCGCTGTCATTGCTAGCTTCGCCTGTCACTGCCTCCTGTTGTGGGGGCGCAGGCAAGGAAAGACGCGAAAGGCGAGGAAGAACATGATGAC
>CADDZP010000207.1 GCA_902812475.1 Actinomycetota bacterium
TCCATGTCCGGCGGCGGAGTGACGTGGGCGACCAGGTCGGAGTCGTCGGGCGGCGTGGCCACCGCCTTGTGGTGAGCCGCCTCGGCGGCCAGGCGCGCGTCGTCCTCGGCTCGCCCGAGCTGGGCGGTGATCTCGTCGAGGGTGCCACGCACCGATTCATAGGTGTCGAGCAGCCGGTCGCGACCGGCCAGCAGTTGTTCGATCTGGACCTGGGCCGCCCGCCGGCGCCGGGCCAGGTCACCGATGATCCGCTCGCGCACGGCGTGGGCCTCGGCGACCATCTCCCGCCCCCGCGCCTTGGCGGCGTCGAGCTCGGCCTGGACCCGTCCGTGCACGGCCTGCGCATCGGCTTCGGCGGCGGCGCGGATCTTGGCGGCGATGGCGTCGGCCTCCTCGACGCGCTTGGCCAGCACGCTCTCCGCCTCCTCGCGAATGCGCGCACCGTGTTCGTCGGCCTCCTGCACCATGCGCGCCACCCGCTCCTCGGCCTTGGTGCGGATGTCGGCCGCCGCCTCCCGGGCGCTCTGCAAGATGCGAGCCGTCTCCTCGCCCAGCGCCGAGGTGAGCATCGCCTCGTCGATGTGGGGATGGGCCAACTGGCTGCGGGCCTCGTCGAGGGCGTGGCGCAGCTCGGCCTCGCGCCCCCGGGCCGCGACCAACTCGTCGCTCACCTTCTTCAAGAAGCGGCGGACCTCGTCCTGATCGAAACCGCGGAACACGACGGGGAACGACCGCCGGGCGAACTCCTCCGGCGAGTGACCGGGCTCGGACGAGATGACGATGCGGTCGTCCGCCATGATGCGCTCAGCCTAGAAGGCCGACGCGTGCGCGGTAGCCATCGTCTACTGCTGGCGGAGGTCCCTGATAAGGCGTAGCTGTTCGAGGATGCGCCCACGGCGTTCTTCCTCGTCGCCGGGATCGCGCTCCTCCATCGCCCGCCTGGCCCACTCCACGAGTGACATGGGGTTGAAGGGCTTGGAGACGTACTCGAGGATGCCCTCTTCCCAACCGCGCATCTGGTCCTCTTCGCCGGTGCGCGCCGTGAGCAGGATCACGGGAATGGCGGCGGTGGCGTCGTCCTCCTTGAGCCGCTGGAGGACCTCCCATCCGTCCATGCCCGGCATCATCAAGTCGAGGAAGATGACGTCGGGCCGGTGTCGAGCCGCCTGCTGCAGCCCGGCCTGTCCGTCGGCGGCGTCGATGACGTCGAAGCCCTCGAACTCGAGGTTGACGCGGCACAGCTCCCGGATGTCGTCCTCGTCGTCGATGACGAGGACGCGTCCCTCGCTCATAGACAGAGAACGGTACCGACTGGCGTCAGTGGCCGCCGCCCAACAGGCCGCCGAGGAGGCCGCCGACGACGTTGCCGACGCCTTGGACCAGGCCGCCGACCGGGTTCGACGGCGGATTCGGCGGCGCTGTGGTCGGCGTGGGGTTGATGATCGGGGGCAGGATGCCTCCAGGCGGCTGGGTCGTCGAGGGGCTCGTCGGACCGCCGCCTCCGCCTCCGCCGCCTCCGCCGCCGCCGGCCGTGCCTGCGGACGTGGTCGGCGTCGAACCGGTCGGCACGAGGGGCGCCTGTGGCGACTGCGTCGGCGGCACGAGAGGGGGACTCCCACCACCGGCCGGCGCCGCGAGTGAACCGCCCACCGACGTGCGACCGAGGGCATCGTCGACCTCGCCCAGGAGCGGGCCTCGATCGACCTTCTGATCGAGGGCGACGAGGCCCCAGCGAGCGCCTTCGCCGCGGAAGGCGAACACGGACCGCCAGCGGTCGAGGAACGTGCCGTTCTTGCCCTCCACGGTGATGGCGGCGCCGATCAGGGTCTCGCCGGGCGCCATGTCGGGCTGCAGCAGCTCCTGGCTGAACGCCGGCTCGTGATCGAGGGCGGGGATGAGCTGGCGGAAGAATCCGGCCGTGTGGCCCTCGTCGGGCGCCAGCTGGGCGGTGAACCCCTGGCTGCGGGCCTGCAGTTCGTCACCCAGGTCGATGGCGTCGCCGAGATAACGGCGGTCCCACGGGTTGTCGGCGCGGTAGTCGAGCGGCACCGGAGAGGCGGGCACCAGACCGGGCCCAGGCACGCCGGCTTGGCGCAGGGCGGGAACGTCGAGACTGCGCCCGGCCGACGTGACGGTGAGGGTGCCGATGTACGACGCGGCAGTGACGCCCAGGGCGCGGGTGACGTGAGCGGCGCCGTCGTGCACGCGGGCGTCGGCGTTGCCGGCGGTGACGGTGAACGCCGTGCTCTTGGCGGTGGCGAGGACGTCGCCCTTGAGGACGGTCGGGATGGGCGCAACCTGCAGCTCGCTCCCCGAGCGCAGCTCCACGGTACGGCTCGACGAGAAGTGGACTTCGGCCAGACCCTGCAGCACACGCACCCGCTCATCGCGGTGGAGGCGCTGGTCGCTGTGGGCGCTCTGCCACTTCTGGCCGGTGGCGGCAACCTCGGCCTTGCCCGAGGTGACCATCAGGCGGGCCTCACCGGGTCCGAGGGCGCGGCTCGAGCAGCCCGCGAGCCCTGCGCCCAACGCGGCCACGGCTGCGACAACAGCGACGAGCCCTCCGAACCGTCTCATCTGCGCTTCTTCTTCGTCTTCGGCATGACCGGCAGCACGATTGAGAACGTCGAGCCCTTCCCGGGCGTCGATTCGCACAACAGGTCACCGTCGTGGGCCAGGACAATCCTCCGCACAAAGGACAGACCCAACCCGAGCCCACCGAATTCCCGTGTGGCAGATGCGTCGGCCTGGGCGAACTCGTCGAACACCGTGTCGAGGCGGTCCTCGGGAATGCCGATGCCGTGGTCGGTCACGGCGATCTCCACCGACGGCCCGGCCCCGTTCTCCGACATCTTGGCCGTGACCGAGACCTTGCCCCCGCCAGGCGAGTACTTCACGGCGTTGTCGAGCAGCTCGTCGAGTGAGCGTTCGAGGAGGCGGCGGTCGCCGACGACCTCGGGGAGGTTGCGGGCGACCCGCTTGGTCAGCGGATGCGCCGGGTCGAGCTTGGCCTTCCAGCGTTCGACGAGATCGTCGAGGAGCTCACGCACCTGCAGAGGCTCGGCCCGAAGGCGGAGACGACCGGCCTCGAATGCGGCGAAGGAGACGAGGAGGTCCACCACCCGCTCCAGGCGGTCGGTGGAGTCGATGATCCCGTTGAGGAACTCGCGCGCCTGGGTCCGGGGCACGTCCCTGCGCCGCAGCATCTCGGCGTAGCCCTTGATCGGCGTCAGCGGCGTGCGCAGCTCGTGGCTGATGTTCGACAGGAACTCGGTCTTCATGCGCTCGACCTCCCGCTCCCGGCGCATGTCGCGTAGCACGTACACGCCGCCCGCCAGGTCTCCCGACGCCGACCGCAGACCGCCCGCGGACAGCACGACGGGGACCTCGGTGCCGCCGCGCTGGATGACGTGGCCGGTCTCGTTCCACAGCGCGGCGGACGGGGCGCGGAGTCGGGGGGACAGGTCCTGGCCGTCCTCGGTCCGCAGCTTGACCACCTTGTCGATGGGGCGCCCCAGCGCCGCGGTCGCCGGACGGGCGGCCAGCTCTTCGGCGGCCCGGTTGAACGTGGTGATGCGCCCGTTGGTGTCGACGGCGATGAGCGCCTCGCCCATGCCCGCCACGACGGCCTCCAGGCGGTTGCGCAGCTGGGCCTCGTCGTCGGCCGCCTGGCGCAACTCGTCCGCCAAGGATTCGATCGACGTCGCCATCGAGTCGAAGGTGTTTCCGAGCACGCCGATCTCGTCCTCGGTCTGGACGCCGGCTCGCACGCTGAGGTCGCCGCGTTGGATGCCCTCGGCTGCCGCCGTCAGCCGGCGCAGGCCCGTGTTGATCCGGTCGCCCACGGCGAGGGCGACGACGAGGGCGAGCAACGAGGCGCCCAGGGCCACGAGGAACAACGTCCGGAAGAGTGAGTTGCGCGTGTCGTCGACGAGCGTCGTCCGCTCGGCCGCCACGACCGCGAATACGACGTTCCCGGATTCGGTGGCCTTCGGCTGGGCCGAGATGAAGTACCCACCGGCCGTCGCGGTAGCCGTGGTGTTCGCGCGCAGCGCACGGTCGGCGAGCCGCACGACGTCAGCCGCGGGCGGCTGGCGACCATCCTGAGCGAGCACGCCACTTCGTCCGACGATGGCCAGATACAGATTGGGCTCGGTGAGGTGCCGCACGTGGAGGTAGCTCGTGTCGAGCGGATACGTGCGAACGGTCACACCGACCATCGTTGTGTTGTCCGGGCTGACGGGCGCCGCTCCGACGCTCACAGCCTGGCGGCCGATCACTTGCGGGGCGAAGCGCGAATTCTGCTCGATGTTGGTCAGCTTGCTCTGGAGGACCTCCTGCACGGGCTCCGAGCCGGCCAAGAGGGTGGCCGAGGCCGGGTCCAACGGCGGATTCATGGCGACGACGAAGCCCGTGTTGGTGAAGTAACCGAGCACGCCCCGGTCGGTGGGGACGAAGAGGGTCCCCGCCAGATTGCTGAGGTCGCGGGCGAGCTGCTGCGACGGAGCAGGCCGGGCTGCCAGCTCGGTGACCAGCGCCGCCTCGCCGTTGCCGAGCGCGCCGGCGGCGATGGCGGCGCTGCGCAGCGCCAACGTGTTCGCCGTCTCGATTTGACCCCCCTCGAGCACGGCGCGCGCCTGGACGCGACGCAGTGCTTCGTCGCGGACGTTGTTGGCGATGACCGCCGAGATCGCCACCGAGACGGCAAGCACGACGAGGAGGAGGGTGGCGGCCGCGCTGGTGACGACACGGGCCGGGATCGACCGGCGGCTCGAGGTGAACAGCACGATGGCCACGCACAGCGTGCCGCCGGCGCGGACCAAGCTGGCCGCCGTGTCCGAGCCCGACGCCGACAGGCCGACGGCCTCGGCCACCGCCATCAGCACGAGCCCGGCGAGAAGGGTGGTGCGGAACCCTGGTTCGGTGTCCCAACGAATCGTGCTGAGTGCGACCAGAACGATGCCGCTCAGCCGAAGGGCGGCGACGGCGGAGTCGGCGCTGGAGCCCACCACGAGCGAGCCGTGCAGGAAGGCGGCGGCGGCGATGAGAACGAAGCCGAGGGGCAGGATGACGCGCGCGCGCGAGCTGGCGCCGATCAGGGCCGGCCGCAGCGCCACCAACGCCGCACCGGCGATGGCAACCAGGAAGGTGGCGAACTCGACCGCGAAGCGGATCTGAACGGCTGAGCTGGACACCTAGCGGCTACCCGTGAGCTGGAACGTCGGAGTGGTCAATCGGGTACCTCGGCCCCGCCGATCCTCGGTATACGAATCGTACCCCCCGCGCTGCTCGTCCTGAGACGGGACGGTACGCCCATACGACGCACCGTCGCCACGCTCGTCAGGTGTGCGCAGGCGCAGGCAGGTACTGGTCGGCGTTGCTGCCCTTCAGGGTGCCGAGGATGCGCAGGGCGTCATCGAAGGTGTCCACGGCGTAGATCTCGAGATGGTTCCCGGCGTGGGCCTTGGCCTCTTTGTAGTTGGCCCTGGGCACGATGAAGATCGACGCGCCGGCCCGACGCACGGTCACCGCCTTCTGCGCGATTCCCCCGATCTCCCCAATCGTGCCGTCGAGGTGCAGCTCTCCGGTGACGGCGACCTTTCCCCCGCCGGTCAGCTCGCCGGGCGTGAGCCGGTCGAGGAGCTCGAGCCCGAACGCCGCGCCCGCCGACGGACCCACAACCGCGCCCGAATCGATCTTCACGTCGAAGGGCAGCTTGAACTGCAGGCCTGCGGTCTCGAGCACCACGCCGAGGAACGCCGTACCGCCCTGGGACCCGAGGGTGACGGGGGTCTGCTGGGGCGCGGCGCTCCCGCGCACGACCGACAGGACGACGCGATCACCGGGTTTGTGGGCATGGATGGCGTCGACGGCCTGGGTCTCGATGCTGACGGGCTTGCCGTCGACGGCGACGATGACATCGCCCGGCTTCAGCACGGCGGCGGCGGGCGTGTTCGGACGGATCTCTCGGATCATGGCGCCGTTGCCCTGCACCACGTTGTATCCGAGGTGGGCGAGAGCGACGGCCTCGGCCACCTTCTTGGAATCGGCCATGGCTTCGACGTTCTGCTGCTCGTACACCTTGGGCGGCACGTTGCCCCGGACGTCCTTCTCGGGCATCACGTCGATGTCGGGACTCAGCCAGCCGAAGGCCACCTCGTACGGCGTGACCCGTTCCCGGACCGACACCGTCGTCTCGAGGATCTGGCCCCGAGGTGTGTAGTCGGGACCGCCTGTGACGAGGATCGAGTCGTTCACCTGGCGGCTGCTGCCCGGGGCGATGGTGTCGTAGGGCAAGCGGATGAAGGCGGCGGCGATGGCGACGATCGCCACGAGGACGAGCGGTATCAGCCACCAGCGCCGGCGCCGCGGCGCGGGCGGACGGTCCCAGCCGCCGGC
>CADDZP010000208.1 GCA_902812475.1 Actinomycetota bacterium
GCGTCGAGCACGGCCCGCCGACGTGGCGCCGGCGTTCTGGCGGGCCGTGCTCGACGCTGGTTTCGTTCCTGCCGGGCTGGGAGCCCGCGACACCCTGCGCCTCGAAGCGGGCCTCCCCCTCCACGGCCACGAGTTGGGCCCGGGGATCACCCCGCTGCAAGCCGGGCTCGGATGGGTCGTCGGCTGGGACAAGGACGACTTCCGGGGCCGAGCTGCGCTGGCCGCCGAGCGCGAACGCGGCGTCAGCCGCCGCCTGCGGGGGATGGTGATCGAGGGTCGCCAGCCGCCCCGCGCCGGCTACGCCATCCGCGTCGACGGCAAGCCCGCAGGCGAGGTCACCAGCGGCAACTTCTCACCGGTGCTCGAGAAAGGGATCGCGTTGGGCTTTGTGCCGCCCGATGTCGCGCCGGGCGCGTCCGTCGAGATCGACATGCGGGGGCGACCGACGTCTGCCGACGTCGTGAAGCTTCCGTTCGTCTCCAAGAAGGCGGCGTAGGCGGTGCCCAGCTACGTTCCCCACACCGACGCCGAGATCGCCGAGATGCTGGCGTTCGTCGGCCTGTCGTCGCTCGACGAACTGTTCGAGGCCGTGCCTCCGGCGCTCCGCCTGGCTCGCGGGCTCGACATTGCGCCAGGTCTGTCCGAGCCCGACACGCTCGCCGTCATGGAGGGCCTGGCCGACCGCAACCGCCGGGCCGGCCGTGAGCTGGTCTGCTTCGCCGGGGGAGGGGCCTATGACCACGAGGTCCCGGCCACCGTGCGGCGCGTCGCCTTCCGGTCCGAGTTCGTCACCGCCTACACGCCGTACCAGCCCGAGGTCGCCCAGGGAGTGCTGCAGGCGCTGTTCGAGTACCAGACGCTCCTGTGCCGCCTGACCGGCATGGAGATCGCCAACGCGTCGCTGTACGACGGGGCGTCGGCCTGCGTCGAGGCCGTCAACTTGGCGGTGGCAGCCACGGGCCGCCACACGGTGCTGTTGTCCCGGGGCGTCAACCCGAACTGGCGCCAGGTGCTCGGCACCTACGCGGCGGGCACCGGGCACGAATACGTCACGTGCGATCTCTCCGGCGGGCTCACTGAATGGCGCGACGACGCCGAACCGGCCGCCCTTCTCGTCCAGTACCCCAACTACCTCGGCTGTCTCGAGGACCTCGCCGCCGCCCGCGCCTTCGCCGACCGCGCCGGCGCCTATCTGCTCGTCGCCTTCGACCCCGTCGCCGCGGGCGTGCTTCGCTCGCCGGGGGAGTTCGGCGCCGACGTCGTGGTGGGGGAGGGCCAGCCGTTCGGTACCCCGCTGTCGTTCGGCGGCCCGTATCTTGGCGTGTTCACGTGCAAGCGCGACCACGTGCGCCGCCTGCCCGGCCGGCTGGTCGGCGAGACCGTCGACGCCGACGGACGACGGTCCTACGTCACCACCTTGCGCACGCGCGAGCAGGACATCCGCAGGGAAAAGGCGTCGTCGAACGTCTGCACCAATCAGACGCTGATCGCCGTCGCGTGTGCGGTGCAGCTGGCATGGCTGGGAACCTCCGGGCTCCACGAGTTGGCCCTGCGCTGCGCGCGCGGCACCCGCTACGCGCGGGACGCGCTGTTGTCGATCGACGGCGTGGAGCCTCTCGTCGACGCCCCGGTCTTCCGAGAGTTCGCGGTGACGACGCCCGCGGCGCCTGAGGTCATCATCGAGCGCATCGCCGAGGAGGGGTACCTGGCCGGGATCCCGCTCAGCGCCGAGTACGGCGAACGCGGGTTGTTGCTCAGTGTGACCGAGCGGCGCACGCGCGACGAGATCGACGCCTTCGTGGCCGCGTTCGAGAAGGTGATCAGATGATGCCGGCCGCGGCGGGGGGCAAGGCAACGAGCGCGCCGATCATGGGGCGGGACGCCGAGCCCGCGCTCTTCGAGCTGTCGTCGCCGGGGCGACGGGCGGCCTCGTTCCGAACGACCGGTGTACCCGAGTGGAGCGTCGACGAGCTGGTGCCGGTCGACCACCGGCGCAGCCAGCCGGCACCCATCGCCGAGCTGTCCGAGCGCGATGTGGTCGGCCACTTCACCCGGCTGAGCCACCGGCAGTACTCCGTCGACCTCGGTGCATACCCGCTGGGCTCGTGCACCATGAAGTACAACCCCAAGCTTTGCGACGATGCCGCGGCGCTGCCGGGCCTCACCGACGTCCACCCGGCCGCGCCGGCCGCGCTCACGCAGGGGTGGCTCGAGCTGCTCGCCCGGCTCGAGCAGGTGCTGTGCCGCATCACCGGTATGCACGCAGCGACGTTGCAGCCGCCGGCCGGCGCGGCCGGCGAGCTCACCGGCCTGCTGCTGATGCGGGCCTGGCACGGCGAGCACGGTGGGCAACGCCGCAAGGTGGTCATCCCCGACTCGGCCCACGGCACGAACCCGGCGTCGGTGACGCTCGGCGCCTACGAGACGGTCACGGTGCCGTCCGACGAGCGGGGGTTGGTCGACGTGGCCGCCCTGCGTGAGCGCCTCGACGAAGAGGTCGCCGGCATCATGCTGACCAACCCGAACACCCTGGGTCTCTTCGAGGAGGACATCGCCGAGATCGCGGCCGCCGTGCACGAAGTCGGCGGCCTCCTGTACTACGACGGCGCCAACCTCAACGCAATTCTCGGCGTGACGCGGCCGGGCGACATGGGCTTCGACATCGTGCACATGAACCTGCACAAAACCTTCGCCGTGCCTCACGGCGGCGGCGGACCCGGCGCCGGTCCTGTCGCCGTCTCCCAGCGCCTGGCGCCGTACCTGCCCGGGCCGCGCCCGGTCGTCGGCGACGACGGCAACTATCGCTGGGAGGACCCGCCCAAGTCGATCGGCCGCGTGCACTCCTGGCACGGCAACGCCCTCGCCCTGGCCCGGGCCTATGCCTACATCCTGGCCAACGGCAGCGACGGTCTACGCCGCGTGGCCGAGGCCGCCGTGCTCAATGCCAACTGGCTGCGGGCCCGGCTGCGCGGCGTGTACGACCTGCCCTACGACCGCCCCAACATGCACGAGTTCGTGGCGTCTACGACGTCGCTCAAGAAGGAGAAGGGCCTTCGCGCCCTCGACGTGGCCAAGCGCCTGCTCGAGGAAGGGTTCCACGCGCCGACCGTGTACTTCCCGCTCATCGTCGACGAGGCCCTCATGATCGAGCCCACAGAGACCGAGAGCCTGCAGACGTTGGAGGCCCTAGGCGACGCCCTGGAGCGCATCGCGGGCGGTGACATCGATGACGCGCGCCACGCTCCGCGAACGACACCGGTGCGCAGGGTGGACGAAGCGCGCGCAGCCCGGCAGCTCATCCCCACCTGGGACGCAAGGGAGTAAAGCCAGCTACTTCACGCGCCGATGGTCACGTCATGTTGACGTGGCTGCTGGCGAGCCGGGGGACCACCCGCCTGGCGATGGCGTATCTGGTCCTCGCCGCCCTCGCCCTCGTCATCGCCGTCAGCGTGGCCGCCATGTCCCACAACGCAGCGGCCAGCCACGAGACGCTCCAGCTCCACGTCACCCGATATCGCGGGTGAGCCGCCGGCTACACGTAGCCGAAGCGGTGGAGCTGGAAGGCCCACATGAGGGCCATGACGCCGTAGATCACGGGCATCGGGACGCGGATGCTCGCCGGACGGCGGATCAACAGAGCGACCGCCAGCAGCACAGCGAGGATGCCCGCGGGCGTGGCCGCCAGGGCGTCGTTGAAGTGCAAGCGCACCGTGGCCTCGACGCTCGTCGTCATCCCGCACAACGGGCACGGCACGCCGGTCAACGTCCGCAACGGACACGGCAGGCCGGGATGGCCTGGCAGCACGGGCAGAGCCGCAGCCGCCGCCAGCATCAGACCTCCGGCAGTGCGGAGGTCCTTGGTGTCGGGCAGGGTGACGGCATGCACGGCGCGACGCCTCAATCGAGCAGGTCGGGCTGCTCCCGGACGATGCGGTCGTAGAGGGGCTGGAAGCTGAGCCAGCCGGCAAAGTGGTTGCCCACCTGGCTGCTGGTGAGCTCAGCTTGGTCCTTGTCGATGTGCACCGGCTTCCCGGCGGCCTCGGCCATGAGCTGCACCTGGCAGGAACGCTCCATGGTGATGAACCAGAAGGCGGCCTCGTCGACGGAGTGCCCGACCGTGAGCAGACCGTGGTTGCGGAGGATGACGGCCTTGGAGTCGCCCAGGGCGTGGGCGAGGCGCTTGCCCTCCTCGAGGTCGAGGACCACCCCGGTGTAGTCGTCGAACAGGGCGTGGTCGTTGTAAAAGGCGCACACGTCCTGCGTCAGCGGATCGAGCACGCGACCGAGCGACGACCACGTCTTGCCGTAGGTCGAGTGGGCGTGGGCGGCGGCCATGACGTCGGGCCGGGCGGCGTGGACCTGAGAGTGGATGACGAAGGCGGCGGTGTTGACCGGTCGGTCGCCCTCGACCACTTCGCCCTTGTCGTTCACGAGGATGAGGTCGGACACCCGGATGTGCCCGAAGTGCATGGCGAAGGGGTTGACCCAGAAGTGGTCGGTCAGCTCGGGGTCTCGCGCCGTGATGTGGCCGGCCACGCCTTCGTCGAACCCGAACCGCGAGAACAGCCGGAAGGCGGCCGCCAGGCGCTGCTTCCGATGGAGACGCTCCTCCTCGACAGATTCGAACGTGGGCGGCGTCAATCTGTTCTGTTCCATGCCTACGAGCCTACGCGGCGAGCACGTGGACCACGGCGCCCAAACTGGTCGACGAGCTGCCGCTGTTGCTGGCGCCCAGGATCACGGCGACGAGGAAGATGATGGCGTACAGCACCAACGAAACGATGCCGAGGATGAAGCCCGCTTGGGCCATACCGGCGCCTTGCAGCGACGCATCCTGGCGGATCTTGTTCTTCGCTTGCACGCCGAAGATGATGGCGAGCACCGAGCAGACGATCGGGCAGATGACGATGCCGGCGATCCCGAGGACGAGGGACGCGACCGCCAGGCTCTCGGTGCGTTGCGCACCTCCGTAGGGCGGCTGTTGGCCGTACGGAGGCTGCTGGCCGTAGGGGTCTGGCCGGTCCCAGGAGTCGCTCATTCGGGAACCATAACCTTGCCGCGGCCACCGCCGACCTCTACGTCGTGGTCGATGAGCGAGGCCGGACGCTCACGGGTGGCGACAATCGTCTCGGCCGAGGATGGACCGAGCGGCGCTCACTCGGTAACGATCGCCCGCTGGATGTCGAGCCGAGCCGCCCGGCGCGCCGGGAAGGTGCCGGCCAGGAGCCCGACCAGCGCGGCCAGGACGATGAACACGATGATCTGCGCGACCGGAACGCTGAAGGCGATGCCCTCGTTGTGCAACGACGCCACGATCGCCCGACCGAAGACGAGGCCGACGACGACGCCCATGAGCGTGCCGAACACGGCGATCATCACCGCCTCGCTGCGCACCATGCGCTTCATCTGCGCACGCGTCATACCGACGGCCCGCAGGAGCCCGAGCTCACGGGTGCCCTCGTAGACAGAGAGCGCCAGCGTGTTCACGATGCCGATGAGAGCGATGAGGATGGCCAGCAGGGCGTACATCAGGTTGATGATCTGGTCGAAGTTGGCGACCTGGGCCGCCTTGGCCTCGGCGTTGTCGCGGACGTCGACGTTGGGATACGGCGCCAGCGCCCTGTCGATGGCGGCGCGTGCCTGCGACGCAGCCATGCCGGCCGGCTCGCGGACACCGGCCGCGGCGTCGAGCTGCGTGGTGAAGTTCGCCTCGTAGTCCCTGAGCGACAGGATGTAGGACTGGAAGAAGACGCCCAGGCCCTGGTTGTCGTTGTAGATCCCCCGGACGGGGATCTGTCTCACGCCGGTGGCACTCAAGCGCATGGGCACGACGTCGCCGACCTTGAGGTTGTTGCTCTTGGCCGCATCCTTGTAGACGAGCACTCCCGTCTCGGAGAAGCCGCTGAGATCGGCACCAGGCCGCAGCTCGATGTCGACGACGTCGCCCAGGTTGGCAGTGGATGCGACCAGCCCCTTGCCCTCGTTCTTGTACTGCCACGTGCCCTGGCGGAACTCGACGACCGTTCCACCGGGGAGCGCGCTTCGCAGGGCGGTCGCGGCTTGAGGAGCGAAACCGGCGAAGTTCTTCCCCGCCAATTGGAAGTCGGCGCGGTTGGTCCGGTCGATCGCCGTGGCGAACGACTTCTTCGCCGACGCCCCGAACGTCGAGACGAACGTGATGAGGGCGAGCCCGATCATGAGCGCCGCCGCCGTCGACGCCGTGCGCCTCGTGTTGCGGGTGGCGTTCTCGCGGGCCAGCTCACCCGTCACGCCCCGGAGGTGGGCGGTCGGCCAGCCGAGGACGCGGGCGGCCGGCCCGGCGACGAGGGGGCTCAGCATGGCGACGCCCACGAACACGAGGGACGCAGCCAGGCCCACGAGG
>CADDZP010000209.1 GCA_902812475.1 Actinomycetota bacterium
CGTCGGCGGCGGGCCGCAACGAGGACTGGAAGTACGGGTTCGTCGGCCGGCGCAATCCCGACACGAACGAGCCGCAGCTGCCGCCGCTGCCCCAGTCACGCGACGCCGTGCCGATGGCCGACGTCGAGGGCACGATCTACACGTTCACGGTCGACCGCATCGCCTACTCGCCCAGCCCGCCGATCGTGTTCGCGGTCGTCGACTTCGAGGGCGGCGGGCGCCTGCCCATCGAGCTCACAGACGCCCGGGTCGAGGATCTTTCGAGCGGCGACAAGGTCGAGATGACGTTCCGCCGCCTGTACACCGGAGACGGCATCCACAACTACTTCTGGAAGGCCAGACCCGTAGCGTCTGGCTTGAAGCAGACGGCCGCCGCCGACCAGGCGGCGACGAAGGAGGCTTGAGACACATGGGTTCCCACGGCATCAAGGACCGCGTCGCCATCGTCGGCATGGGCTGCACGGCGTTCGGCGAGCACTGGGACAAGGGGGCCGACAACCTCATGGTCGAGGCGTCCAATGCCGCCTTCGAGTCGGCCGGCGTCGACAAGTACGGCATCGATGCGTTCTGGCTGGGCACGGCGATGTCCGGCAACAGCGGCATCACGCTGGCCCGACCGCTGCAGGTGGAAGGCAAGCCCGTCACCCACGTCGAGAACTACTGCGCAACGGGATCGGAGGCCCTGCGGGGCGCCGCCTACGCCGTGGCGTCGGGCGCCTACGACATCGCCATGGCCGTCGGCGTCGAGAAGGTCAAGGACAGCGGCTACCAGGGCGCCGTCGGCGCCGGCCGGCCGCCCACCGACGGCACCGAGCGCACGCTGACGGCGGCGGCCATGTACAGCATGATCGTGCCCGCCTACTCGAAGAAGTACGGCGTCGACGTCGGCGAGCTGCGCGGCGTGCTCGCCCACATCGCGGCCAAGAACCACTACAACGGCGCCCGCAACCCGCGGGCCCAGTTCCGCAAGGAGGTCAGCACCGAGACCATCTGCGGGGCGCCGAAGATGGCCGGCGACCTCGGCGTGTTCGACTGCGCCGGCGTCGGCGACGGGGCGGCGGCGGCGATCGTCGTGCGTGCCGAGGACGCCAACAAGTACACCGACAAGCCCCTGTACGTGAAGGCGCTGTCATTGGTGGCGGGCACGGGCGCCGGCCTCGGCGACCCCGAGTACGACTACACGACGTTCCCCGAGGTGGCGGCCACGGCCAGGGACGCCTACGAGCAGGCCGGCGTCACCGACCCCCGCCACGAGCTGGCCATGGCGGAGGTCCACGACTGCTTCACGCCGACGGAGATGGTGCTCATGGAGGACCTGGGCTTCGCCGAGCGGGGCACGGCGTGGAAGGAGGTGCTGGCCGGTACGTTCGACCTGGGCGGCGACCTGCCCATCAACCCCGACGGCGGCCTCAAGAGCTTCGGACACCCCATCGGCGCCAGCGGCCTCCGCATGATCTTCGAGGCCTGGCTGCAGCTGCGGGGCGAGGCGCCGCCCGAACGGGCTCTCGGCAACGACCGCCCCCTCGCCCTCACCCACAACCTGGGCGGCTACCCAGGCGAGATGGTGTCCTTCGTCAGCATCGTCGGGCGGGAGCAGGGGTAGCGCTTCACTCGTGCGCTGTTGAGCGAGCCGGGCCGGCGGTGAGCTCGTCGAGGAGGGCGAGGGCGCCGGTCGGCAGGCCGCGGACGAGGTCGCGGAGGACGCCACCGACGAGGCGGGCCTGACGTTCGGCCGAGCCGACGACGGCGCGGAACTCCTCCTCGGGAATGACCCCATAGCGCTGGCGCAGCAGGTTGAGAGCAGTCTCGATGGCGCCCATGGCGCTGAGGAGGCCGTGGGCGGTGACGGCCATGCTGGCGTCCACGTCGACCCACGCATGGGTGACATCGGCGGCCGGGCCGTCTGACGCGTCCGGCGGGAGCGGGGTGTAGGTGAGTGGCCGGAGCGGCGGGGTCTGCGCGGCCGAGAGAGCGAAGCCCTGAGCCCGGTAGATGCCGGCGGCCATCAGGGCGCGCAGCTCGGACTCGGTCTCGGCCCCTTCGGCGACCACCGAGGCTCCGACCTCGCCGGCGAAGATCACCAGGGCCGTGGCCAGCGCTCGCCGGGCCGGGTCGGTGTCGATGTCGCGGGTGATCGACTGGTCCATCTTGATGATGTCGGGCCGGAGCTGGAGGATGTGGCGGAACGTCGAGTAGCCGGCGCCCGCGTCGTCGACGGCGACCCGTACGCCCGCCTTGCGCAGCGCGCCGAGGACCCGCTGGGCTTCGAGGTAGTCGGCCACCCGGGCGTGCTCGGTGACCTCGACGACGATGCGGTCCGCGGGTACGGCGGGGGACAGCAGCCGGTCGAGCAGCCTGGGGTCGCGCAGCGTCGACGGCGACAGGTTGATGGAGAGGTAGCCGTCGGGCAGACCGGGGAGGTCAGCCAGGGCCCCGTCGATGACGTGCAGGTCGACGGCGGTGGCCGAGCCCCGCTCCTCGAGCTTTTTGAACCAGTGCTCGGTGGAGCGCCCGTCCAGAAAGCGGGTGAGGGCCTCGACGCCCGCGATCGTGCCCGTGTCGAGGTGGACGATCGGCTGGTAGACGAGTCGAAAGTCGACCGCGGCTGCCCGCCGCCCGTTGTCCGAAGTCGCCATGTATGGGCCTCTTCGCTCCGCTGTGGACAAACTGTAAATCGTCACAAAGAGGACTGCAACTCCCACTCTGCGTGGTCGACACTGCGTGACGTAAGCTGACGGGTCGTCAGATCTGTCCCGAGGAGCGCCGGTGGACTTCGACTTCTCTCCCGAGCAGGTGACCTTCGCCGATGAGGTCGAGCGCTTCCTCGACGAGCACGACGACCCCGAGGTCTTCGATCTCACCCGGGAGAACATGGCCCAGATCGTCGACACCCCGAAGCGGCGGCAGTTCATGCGCCAGGTCGGGGAGCGGGGGTGGCTGGGCATCACCTGGCCGAAGGAGTGGGGCGGCCAGGACAGCGACGGGGTCTACGAGTACCTGCTGAACGAGGCGCTGGCCCGGCGGGGCGGCCCGCAGATCGGCAAGGGCGTCGGCATCATCGGCAAGACCATCCTGCGCCACGGGTCGGAGAAGCTGAAGCAGGAGTTCCTGCCCAAGATCCTGCGCAACGAGGTGGAGTTCGCCGTCGGCTACAGCGAGCCCGACGCCGGCTCCGACGCGGCGTCGATGAAGCTCAAGGCGACGCGCGACGGCGACGGGTGGCGGCTCAACGGGCAGAAGACGTGGACGACCTCGGCCCACTTCGCCGAGTGGTACTGGGTCGGCGCCCGCACCGACCCCGAGTCCAAGCACCAGGGCATCACGTTGTTCCTGGTGCCGCTCGACCACCCGGGCATCACCATCAACCCCATCTGGACGATGGGCGACGAGCGCACCAACGACGTGTTCTTCGACGACGTGTGGGTCTCGGACGACTACGTCGTCGGCGAGGTCAACCGCGGCTTCCAGTACATCTCCGAGGCCCTCGACCTCGAGCGCTTCACCATGTTCACGTTCTCGCCGATCCAGCAGCGCCTCGACCTGCTGTGCGAGTACGTGCGCACGTCGTCGGTGGACGCCGCGCCGCTCAAGGACGACGCCGTCGTGCGTCAGCGCGTCGCCCAACTGGTGACCCAGGGTGAGGTGGCCCGAGTGCTCGGGCTTCGGTTCGTGGCCGCGTCGATGAAGGGCGGGGCGCCGCCGACGACCCAGGCGTCGGAGTACAAGCTCTACGCCACCGAGCTGTCGAAGCGCCTGGCCAACGCCTCGATGGACATCGCCGGGCCGGGGTCACAGCTCCGGGTCGGCACCGAGGACGCCCCGATGAAGGGCAGGGCCGAGTCGACTTACCGCTACACGGTCATCGACACCATCGGCGGCGGCACGTCCGAGGTGCAGAAGAACATCATCTCCCGCCGCAAGCTGGGCCTCCCCAAGAACTTCTGATCACGTTGATGCACCCTGCGAGCCCGCAAAACCTCTCCGATCTTGCGCGCGTGCTCCGTTTGTGCCCGTTTTCGGGGCCGATTTTCAACTTCGGAGAGGTTTCGGCGTGAGCGGCATGCTCGACGGGATCACCGTGCTGGATCTGTCGACGGTCGGGCCGGCGGCCCGTGCGTCGAGGTGGCTGGCCGACTACGGCGCCCGGGTGGTCAAGGTCGGCGCGCCGGCGGGGCTGCAGATCGAGCCGCCCTTCTACGCCTACAGCGCTCACCGGGGCATGGAGCGCGTCGGGCTCGATCTCAAGTCGCCCGACGGGCTGTCGGACTTCATGGCGCTCGCCGATGACGCCGACGTCGTCATCGAGAGCTTCCGGCCCGGCGTCGTCGACCGTCTGGGGATCGGCTACGACGCCGTCCGGTCGCGCAATCCCCGGATCGTCTATTGCTCGACGTCGGGGTACGGCCAGACCGGTCCACGGTCGCAGTGGGCCGGCCACGACCTCAACTACCTCGGCGTCGGCGGCTTCCTCGACGTGAGCGGCCGGCGTGCTGACGGCCAGCCGCCGATCCCCGGAGCCACCGTCGCCGACAGCGCCGGCGGCGGGATGCACGCGGCGATGGCGATCCTCGCCGCCCTCGTGCACCGGGCATCGACAGGCCACGGCGCCTACCTCGATGTCTCCGTGGCGGACGGCGTGCTCGCTCTCATGGCGCTGGCGGTGGACGAGTACCTCGCCGTCGGGGTCGTTCCGGCCCCCGGCCACGGCATCCTCACCGGCCGCTACGCCTGCTACGACGTGTACGCCTGCGCCGACGACCGTTGGCTGACCGTCGCCGCCATCGAACCCCGGTTCTGGGCCAACCTCTGCACGGCGCTGGGCCTCGTGCGCTGGATCGAGCACCAGACCGACGACGACGTGCAGGGTGAGATCCGCGCCGAGCTCACGGCCGTGTTCCGCACCCGTACCCGCGACGAGTGGGTCGCCGAGCTGGGCCCAGCCGACACGTGCGTGGCGCCCGTGCTCGCGGTGCCCGAGGTGGTCGACGACGAGCAGTACGCGGCTCGCGGAGCATTCGTCGAAGCGGTCGACGATGAGCACGGGACCTTCCGCCAGGTGGGCCACGTGCTGGCCGGATCGGGGTCACGCTCGTGAGCGGCGCCGGCCTGCCCGCGGACGTCGCCGAGCTCGTCGGCAAGGTCCAGTACGAGGAGACCGCCGACTTCCCCGTCGAGCGCGGCTACATCTGGACCTCGGTGTCGTCGGTGGAGAACGGCAATCCGCTGTTCTGGGACGACGCCGTCGCCGACGAGCTCACCGACGGACCGATCGCGCCGCCGTCGATGCTGTCGACGTGGTTCCGGCCCCATCACTGGGCACCGGGGCGCACGAAGCAGGCGCTGCCGTTGCAGGTCCACTTCGACATGAAGGATCGCTTCGGCCTGCCCGAGGCGGTGATGAGCGACAACTCGATGACGTTCTACGAGCCGGTACGCCCGGGCGACGTGCTGTCGACCCGGCAAGTCCTGCGCTCGGTGAGCGACGAGAAGACCACCAAGCTCGGCACCGGCCGCTTCTGGGACATCGACGTCGAGTACCGCAACCAGAACGGCGACCTGGTGGGCGTCGAGTCGTGGACCGGGTTCGGGTACCGAAGATGACCGAGGTGCTGTTCGACGACGTGAAGGACGGGGTCGAGCTCGAGCCGCTCTCGTACGACGTCACGTCGACCACTGTCGTGCTGGGGGCACTGGCCACCCGCGACTGGCGTCCGCAGCACCACGATTACCACTTCGCCACTGAACGCAACGGCGTCCGCGACATCTTTCTGAACGCGCCGAACCAGGCCGCCTGGTTCGAGCGCTACGTGACCGACTGGACGGGGCCGCGCGGCCGCCTGGGCCGCATGCGCTTTCGGATGAGGGGCTCGGTCTTCCCCGGCGACACCATGGTCTTCACCGGTGTCGTCACCGGAACCGAGGTGGACGACACCGGCTGTGCCTGGGCCGAGCTCGACGTGACGCTCAAGGTCGGCGACGACGTCAAGACGACGTGCCAGGTGCGCGTGGCTGTGCCCGCGAACTCCGACGACAATCCCTGGTCGCGGCGCGGCGACCGCTGGAATCCCTAGGAGCCCGATGGACCTCGACCTCACCGAAGAACAGGAGCTGCTCCGGGAGACCGTGCGCGGCCTGTGCGCCCGCCACGCCGGCCTCGACGTGGTCCGCCAGCTGGAGAACGACCCCGTCGGCTACCCCGAGAAGTTCTGGCTGCAGCTGGGCGAGGCCGGGCTGCTCGACATGAGCGAGCTGTCGATGCTCGACGGTGTGGTCCTCTACCAGGAGCTGGGCCGGTCGCTCGCGCCCTCGCCCCATTTCGCCAGCTCGGTGATGAGCGCTGGCGTGCTGCGCCGGGCGGGGAGCGACTGGCTCCCG
>CADDZP010000210.1 GCA_902812475.1 Actinomycetota bacterium
GTGGCGCCAGGTCGTCGAGGAGAGCGCGCCGGTGTTGTCATAACTGTTGCCGGTCCAGCGCAGCGGCTCGGCCGGGAGCTGGTTCCACTCCTTGCAGGCCACTTCGCAGGCCTTGCAGCCGATGCACAGCGTCGTGTCGGTGAAGAACCCCATGCGGGGCGGGTGGTCCTCCCACCCGGCGCGCCCTGCGGGGTCGACGGCCGTCATCTACGAGCCCCCCGCTCCCTCGTGGGCCCGCTCTTGGGGCTGGTCGACGTCGACGCCGGCCCGGCGCCGGTAGTCGGCCACCAGAGCGAGGAGCGCCGGGCCTCTGGGCCGCCGCCCGGGCCGGATGTCGCACGTGGCGGCCTTGACCTCCTGGATGTGGACGTTGGGGTCGAGGGCCAGCGGGAACAGGTCGTTGGCCGAGTCGCCTCTGCTCAGGCCCTTGCTGCCCCAGTGGTAGGGCAGGCCGACCTGGTGCAGGATCCGGCCTTCCACCCGCAGCGGCTTCATGCGATCGGTCACCAGCACCCGAGCCTCGATCGCCGTCCGGCTGGTGACGATCGTCGCCCACCTGCTGTGCTCGAGGCCCCGCTCGGCGGCCAGCTCGGGACTGATCTCGCAGAACATCTCCGGCTGCAGCTCTGACAGGTACGGCAGCGTCCTCGACATGCCGCCTGCGGTGTGATGCTCGGTGAGCCGGTAGCTCGTCATCACGTACGGGAAGACGTCGGCACCGGGTTCGCCATGGGTGGGGTTGTAAGGGTTGTTCTTGCGGTGGAACACCTGGCGCACCGGATTGGCCTGCTGTCGGTACAGGGGGTTCTCGAACGGTGACTCCTGAGGCTCGTAGTGGGTGGGGAAGGGGCCGTCGGTGAGCCCGCTGGGTACGTACAGCCACCCCTTGCCGTCGCTCTGCATGATGAAGGGCTCGTCGCCCCGCAGTCCCCACTCGGCTTCGGCGTCCTCGGGCGGGTCATAGTCGGGCCGCATGGACTTCTTGAAGTCGGGGACGTCGTACCCCGTCCACTCACCCTTCTCGTCGTCCCACCACACGTACTTCTTGCGCTCCGACCACGGCTTGCCGTCGGGGTCGGCCGACGCCCGGTTGTAGATGATGTGGCGGTTCATGGGCCACGTCCACGCCCATTCCGGTGCCACCCAGGTGTCCTGTTCCCAGTGCGGCTTGCGCCGGGCCGGCAGGTTCTCCCCGCCGGAGTAGCAGCCGCTGTAGATCCACACGCCACAGGCGGTGGACCCGTCGGCCTTCAGCGCCTCGTACCCCGACACGGCCTTGCCGTCGGCGATCGTCCACCCGTTGATCTCCTCGAGGACCGCCTCGGCCGACGGTTCCTCGGTCGGGCCCTGCACGGGGTAGTCCCACGTCAGCTCGAGGATGGGTCTGTCCTTGGGATCGGACGACGTGGCCAGCTTCTCCCTGATGCGCCGACCCAGGTGGTAGGTGAACCACAGGTCGGAGCGGGCGTCGCCGGGCGGGTCGACGGCCTTGTGGTGCCACTGCAGCATCCGCTGGGTGTTGGTGAACGTGCCGTCCTTCTCGGTGTGGGCGGCGGCCGGCAGGAGGAAGACCTCGGTGCCGATGTCGGTCGTGCGCAGCTCGCCGGTCTCGATCTCGGGCGCGTCGTACCAGAAGCTGGCCGACTCGATCTCCTGGAAGTCGCGCACGACGAGCCACTTGAGGTTGGCCAGCGCCTTGCGGTGCAGCTTGCCGTTGGCGTTGCCGACCGCGGGGTTCTCGCCGATGAGGAAGTAGCCCTCGAGGTCGCCGTCGACGGCGCGGATGGTGCTCACGTACGCCGAGTGGTCGGCGGTGAGGCGCGGGAGGTAGTCGAAGCAGTAGTCGTTGGCCGCCGTGGCGTTGTCGCCCCACCAGGCCTTGAGCATGCTGATCAGGTAGGCGTCGAGGTGGCCCCAGTAGCCGTACTTGTCGCCGACGTTGTCGACGAACTCCGACAGCCCGAAGCCCGAGTGGGCGTGGCGCATGGGGATGTAGCCCGGGAGAATGTTGTACAGGGTGGGCACGTCGGTCGAGCCTTGGATGCTGGCGTGGCCGCGGAGGGCCAGGATGCCGCCGCCGGGACGGCCGATGTTGCCCAGCAGCAGCTGGATGATCGCCGCCGTCCGGATGTACTGGACGCCGACGGTGTGCTGGGTCCACCCCACGGCGTAACAGAACGCTGAGGTGCGCTCGCGACCGGAGTTGGCGCAGAGCGCTTCTGCCACCTCGAGGAACAGGGGCTGGGGGATCCCGCACACCTGCTCGACGAGCTCGGGCGTGTAGCGGCGGTAGTGCTTCTTGAGGAGCTGGAACACACAGCGCGGGTGCTCGAGGGTGGGGTCGATCTCCTTGGGGCGCCCCCGCTCGGGTCCCGAGCCTCGTCCGTGGGCCTCCCCCTGGGCGGCCATGTCCCGGTTGCCGGCCGCCGGGTGGACCTCGGCACCCTCGTACGACCACTTGCTGATGTCGTACTTGGCGTTCTCTTCGTCGTAACCGGCGAACAGGCCGTCGAGGTCCTCGGTGTCCTGGAACTCCTCGTTGATGATCGTTGTCGCGTTCGTGTAGCGGACGACGTAGTCGCGGAACTCCCGGCCGTTCTCGAGGATGTAGTTGACGATGCCGCCGAGAAAGGCGATGTCGGTGCCGGCCCGGATGGGGACGTGCAGGTCGGCGAGGGCGCTGGTGCGCGAGAAGCGGGGGTCGACGTGGATGATCTTGGCGCCCCGCTCCTTGGCCTCCATCACCCACTGGAACCCGACGGGATGGCACTCGGCCATGTTCGAGCCCTCGATGACGATGCAGTCGGCGTTCTGGAGATCCTGCTGGAACGTGGTGGCGCCGCCCCTACCGAACGATGTCCCCAAACTGGGGACGGTGGAGGAGTGTCATATGCGGGCCTGGTTCTCGATCTGGATGGCGCCCAGGGCCGTGTAGAGCTTCTTGAGGAGGTAGTTCTCCTCGTTGTCGAGCGTCGCACCGCCCAGGTGGGCGAAGCCGAGGGTTCGCTTCAGGGTGACGTCTTTGTCCTCGTCCCGCTCCTCCCAGGTGGCGTCGCGGGTGGCGATCACCCGGTCGGCGATCATGTCCATCGCCTGGTCGAGGGAGAGCTCCTCCCAGCGCGTGCCGTGCGGACGGCGGTACTTGACCTTGTACTCCCTGGTGGCACTGTTCACGAGCTGCTCGCTCGCCGACCCCTTGGGACACAGGCGGCCGCGTGAGACCGGCGAGGCCGGGTCGCCTTCGATCTGGGTGACCTTGTCGTCCTTGACGTAGATGAGCTGCGCGCACCCGACGGCGCAGTACGGGCACACCGAGCCGACCACGCGGTCCGCCGCGTCGGTGCGTGCTCGTAGGGCATCGGTGTGTGCCGACTTGGCGGCGGCACCGAGGCCGAGCGGGTCGCGGCCCTGGAGCTGGCGGGCGGCCGGCCACGACGCGATCAGTTTTCGCAAGCCGCCGGGCACCGAGGCGGAACCTACCCGGCTGTACCGGCCTCTAACTTGCTCCGCTCTCTAGCTTGCCTTGCGCCGGCCGAAGACCTTGCGTACTGCCTTCTTGCCGGTGTCCTGGGCCTTGTCGATGGCGCCTGCGGCTGCCCCGGCTACGACGTTCCCCGGCGGTGTGTCGGGAGCCCGGGGATGCGGATGGGTCGGGGCCACCTTCTTGGCCTGCTCCATGGCCTGGGCCAGGTCCTCGAGCTCCTTGCGCTTCATGGCCTTGCGCAGGGCCGGGAACAGCTCGCCTTCCTCTTCTTCCACGTGGTGACGGACGTTCTCGATCAGCACCGTCACCTTGGCCGTGAACCGCTCGTCGTCGGGGCTCATGCCGTCGAGCTCCGACAGCACCCACTTGACGATGTGGTGCTCCTCGAGGCTCTCCAGCACCAGGGTCTCCTCGTCGGGAACGGCCTGGCGGGCGGCCGGGTAGAGGACCTGCTCCTCGATGGCGGCGTGGATCGACAGCTCCTCCACGATCTTCTCGACGAGGTCCCGCTTCGTCTTCTGGGCGTTGGGCCCAGCCTTCTCGAACTGCTTGAACAGCTTCTCGACGTTCTTGTGGTCGTTCCTCAGGAGGGTCACCGCGTCCATGGGTGTGTGCCTTCCCGCCCGTTGGCTCCCTAAACCAGGGTTGTCTTCTCAAGGTCTTTTACGGATGGGCCGATGGACCCAGTGAGCAAGTGCTCTTGAAGAGGCAAACCCGCCGGAAGGCGGGGACGCAACGCCACGGGGCCCACCTCGTCAACGACGACGAAAGGCCAGCCGGGCTGCCTGGAGGACTTCTCCGGTCGGGATCGTCCGGGGGTGCCTGAGGGCGGGAACACGGGCTCATTCATCCATTGTCATCACAAGGAGACCCGAACCAACATGCTGGAGAAGCTCATCGAGCGCCGGCGCCATGGCTCCGAAGAGGGTTTCACCCTCATCGAGCTCATGGTCGTCGTCCTGATCATTGCCATCCTGATCGCCATCGCGATCCCGACCTTCCTGGGCGCTCGCACCAGGGCCCAAAACCGTGCCGCGCAGAGCGACCTGCGCAACGCCCTGACCGCCGAGAAGACGGCGTACACGGACACCCAGACGTACACCGCTGCCACGGCGACGCTCACGAGCATCGAGCCCAACCTCGGCTGGGGCACGAACCCGGCGACGGGTGTGGCCGTCGGCACCGCTGACAGCGGCGCCACCGTCTGCCTGACCCGCACGAGCAAGTCCGGCACCAACTACGCCGTCTGGGAGAACGCACCCGCTGGGACGTTCTACGGCACGTCGGACCTGTCGGCGAGCTGCCCGGCCGGTCCTACGGCGCCAAGCGGCTTCTCGGCGACGCCGAGTGGCGGCGGCTGGTAAGAGCAACTGCCTTACTGAGTTGACGAAGCGGGCCTACGGGCCCGCTTCGTCGCGTCTTCACTGCAGTTCGCGCAATTGGGTCCGCACTTTCGGCTGCGCCGGGTCGGCCTGGAGTGATCGTTGCAGTGCCCTCCTGGCCGCCGCCCTTTCGCCACCGGCGAGCGCGGCATTGGCGAGGCCATTCAGCGCTCGCACCGACCACGGGTCCCAAAGAAGAGCATGCTCGAACGAGCGCCTCGCCTCCACAGGACGGCCGAGATAGAGCTCAGCCTCGGCCAGCTCGGTGGAGGCCAGCGGGTCGGTCGGGTCTCGTCGGGCCGCCAGGCGATCCCAGCGGAGCGCGTCTCGCCGGGCCTGCGGACTCTGCGTGGTGATGCTGTCGAACAGGGCCACGCGTCCCGCTGCCTCTGCGGGCTCGGGCCATGGCGGTAGGGCGGCAACGGCGGCACGCGAAGAGCTGGCGCGGAAGTCGACGACCGCATTGTTGAGCTCGTAGTCACCCCACACCAGGCGTCCGGCCGCGACAAGGGCCGCGATCGCCACCACAAACGAGGCGACCATGGCCGTTCTGCCAAAGGCGGGCAGCTCCGCCCTTCCGGCCACGCCGAGGGCGAGGAGGGCGACGGGGGTCGTCCCCACGAATTGCGGCGCGACCAGGTGCATGGCGAGGACGAGCAGGAAGAACCCGAGGAGGCGACCGCGAGAGCGCCGGCACGCCAGCGCCAGCCAGACGACGAACGCCGCCACGCCGACGAGACCGGTGGTTGTCGCGTACTCGACGAGGACGTTGTGGCCGTCGACGAAGAGGCGGTCGGGCGCCTCGGCCCGGACGAGGCCGAGCGTCCGGTACGGGGATGTGGCTGCCCGAAAGCGCCCGGGGCCGGCGCCCAAGACCGGGTGTTCGCTGACGGCGTGGCCGGCCGACGCCCAGACGCGCAGGCGCGCCGAGACACCGACCGTTTCGCCTCCGGCCTGCACCCGGCCGTTCCCCGTGGTCGCACCGCCGAGCGCGCCGATGGCGACACCGAACAGCAGTCCGAGCACCAGGGCGCCAACACCTGCGACAGCGGCCCGACGGTGACGCACGACCATGACCACGGCGACGACGACCGCAAGGACGAGGGCGAAACGTGATCCGGAGAGCTCGAGGGCGGCGGCGACGAGCACGGTGGCGGCGCCGTAGCGCCAGTGGTCACCGCGTACCCGAGGCACCACGAGGGCAAGCCCGCCCGCTGTCAACGTCGCCAGGTGCACGGGGTTGCTGAGAAGGCCAGCGGCGCGCCCTTCGTAACGGGTGAGCGGCGAAACGTTCAGAGAGAATGCGCCCTGCACCAAGGCGACGAGGGCATTGACGAGAACAGCGGCGAGAAGGGCTCGCTCGACGAGGTCCACACTGCCTGCGTCGACGCTGACGCCCAGGCCCCACGCACCGGCGAGACCGGCGATGAACAGCAGTCCCGTGCCCCAGTTGTAGAGCCCGAACAGAGAGAGGACCGGCTGGGCGCTGAGCGCTGTGG
>CADDZP010000211.1 GCA_902812475.1 Actinomycetota bacterium
GAACCCCATCAACCGGTTCGTCGTCGGCTGCGACTGCAATCGGCCCACACTCACGTCGATCCAACAGGCGGGATTCACCGTCACCCAGGTCGAGAACCAGACGTTGCCGAAGGTGCCGTCCTTCGCAAGTCCGCTCATCGTCGGAAGCGCGACCGCGCCACTCGACGCCGACATCCCGAAGAACGATCTCGCGCGACAGCGCCTGTCATAAGAGAGAGGAACCACGTCATGCCGAAACTGTCAAAGGAAAGTGCGACCACCGTGAAGGATTTCGGCGTTGCCGAAGATCGCTCCGGCGACCTCGACGGCTACACCTTCAATTTCGTCTCGATCCGCGAGTCCCACGACCTGGCACCAATGCTCAAGGGACTGCCGGGCGGGAACTGCTCATGCCCCCACTGGGGCTACGTGCTCAAGGGTCGGGTCATCGTCCGCTACGACGACCACGAAGAGGTGCTCGAAGCGGGCGACGCGTTCTACATGACACCGGGCCACGCACCCGAGGCCGAGGCCGGCACCGAGCTGATTCAGATCAGCCCCGCCGCTGAGCTCGCCGAAACCGAAGCTGCGATCATGAAGGCCATGCAAGCCGGCTCTCGTTGACTCAGCGAGGCAGTCCGGGTTTCGAGCTGATGAAGGCCGACGAGGACGGCGGCCAGGGGGACAGCCACTGGCGCGAGTACCTGAGGCTCGCCTTCCACCGCACGACCAGCCGCCCGGCTACGGGATGGAGGACTTGACCGCCCTCGCCGCCCCTTACCGGGCGCTGAACGAGGGCGAGCTCGCCGTCGTCCCAAACACCAGCCACATCATCACTTCGCCTCTGGTGGAACTCATGGTCGAGTTCCTGCAGTGCTGGAGTTGAGAGGAGACCCAGAATGCCAGTCATCACCGTTACCCTCGACACCCCACTCCCCGCCGAGACCGTCCTCGAGTCGACGCACGATTTCACGGCTCGACGCTCCAATGTCTTCCCTGCGGTAGAACCCGCGCATTTCGAGGTCCATGGCGTCGACGGTCAGACAGCCGACGTGACGGAGGGAACCGGGACAGGCATCGGCACGAGCTGGGAGCGCTGCGACTACGACTGGTCCACGGCGGGGTCCGTCACGGCCGCGGTAACCGACTCGAACGTGTACGCGCCCGGAAGCAGCTGGCACCTCACCGCCGTGCCGACGCCAGATGGCAGCCGCATCGAGATGTCGTGGGTCCGGCGCTTCAAGCACAACCCCCGTGGGATCCTGTTCGGCACTGCGTTCCGGATCATCGGACGTCCGATGTTCCGCAGGTACGCCAAGCAAATCGTCGCCAACCTGGAGTCGCTTGGGACCTAAAGACCGCGCCGTATAGGAGTCGCGAAAGCGTCGTCGCGACGAACCGTCGCATCTGTAGGGGTCGACTCCGTCAGACCCGGCAGCCTCTAATGATGACGCCGGGTCGCACAGAACGCGCGCAACGGTTCGATCACAGACCATCCCTAACGTGCCGTACGCGGCGCAGCAACTGTCGCGAGCATGACGCACGCTCCGACGCCGTGACCGCGCCGGAGCTGCCGATATGCGCTCGGACATCGCGTACAGAAGACGCCGACGGAATGCGCGACTTGGGGCGTCGAGCTCCCCATAGACTTCAACGAATGGCGACAGCGTCTGGGCCGGAGCCTCTGACACCCGAGCAGGAACAGCGCCGTCGGGCGTACGAGGCTTCATTCCAGGCGCAGCGTCGAGCGGCTCGGAACCCAGAGGTCATGAAGCAGCTGAGAAAGCGGCTCGCCGAGCTCACCGCCAAGTACTCCCGGCGTTCAACCTGACCTTGCCGTAGCGGTGCCGCTACGGGATACCGCCGCGTTCGACGAGTGGGTTGAGCGCGTGCGTCCCTCCGCGGAGCTCACCGATCTGGTGTGGGACTGGATCCGAGGCCTCGAGGCGACGCCGTGGCAGGCGCCGAGCATCCCGTTTCCCGAGCTCTCGGATCAGCCGGAATACGAGGTGAGGTCTGCCGAGGTCGGAGGCGTCGACGTGTTCTATCGGCACGAGTATGCGACAGGCAACGTCGACCTGATCGGCATCTCACTCGGTCACTGAGTCAGCAGGGGAGCAGCGTCTCAAGTCGCGTCGGGCGCTCGAATCACACCCGACAACACCGCCACTGCGCCGTGCCGTTTGAGCGCCGACCATGCCGTCGCCTGCCGCTCGGTGCGCTCCCCGGCTGCTCCCCGGCCGCTCACCGGGTCTCAGAAAACAGCCTCTGACCTGCGGTTTTGTCCCTCAGGACAGAAGCCTGCAAAGCCTGTTACAGCGGTTCGATTCCGCTCGCCGCCTCAAAGGGTTTTGTTTTGGCTGGTCACGACGCCTGCGCGGCATCGTCGCCGGGAGTGTCGGCGCCTTCCAACCCCACGCCAACCCTCGAGGACCGTTTGGTGTCGCTTGCCACTGGTACGGCCGACGTGCTCCAACAAGAGAAACCCCTTCGACCGAGCAGCGAGCCCAGACGCCGCCGGTACAGGGCGCGAGGAGCCCGCAGCGCCACACGGAGGATCGGGCCGGGCCGCTGGGGCATCTGGTCATCCTCGCACCAGGAACTGGCCGCCTTCGCGCTCGTGCGCCTCGGATTTGCCAACTTGACAAGGATATGTCACAACGGCATCATAGCGTCATGGCATCCGATGGGCGTTCGACGCTTCGGGAGCGACAGGCCGAACAGGTCCGTGCCGCGGTGCTCGAGGCGACGGTCGCGCAACTCGAGGAGACGGCCGTTGACGACGTGTCGATGGCTGACGTCGCCACAGCGGCAGGGATCTCGTTGCGGACGTTGTACAGGTATTTCCCGGATCGGCCATCGCTGTTGCACGCGGCCGGGGAGCATCTGTACGGGTCGCTCGGTGTCCCGTACGACATCGCCGGTCCCGAGGACATCTCCGCGAGCTTCCTCGACGCCGCCCGTCGGCTGTCAGCCCGTCCGGCACTGACCCGGGCGCTGGTGCAGACCACTGCTGGCCGTGCTGCCCGCTCGGCGACACGGGAGCAGCGGGCGGAGGCGATCCGCACGGCGCTGAAGCCGCTCACCGACGGGCTCGACCCCGACACGGCACGGTCTGCCACGGCCGTCATCGCCCACTTGTGCAGCGCCGTGTCGTGGGTGTCCATCACCGACGACAGTCGTCTGTCCGACGCCGATGCCCAGGAAGCGGTGGCGTGGGCGATCGACACCCTGGTCGCCGCCCTCGGGCCCGGGCCGCCGCCTCGTCGCACCCGCCGTATCTCTCGACCCTGACCTCTCTCGCACTGGAGGACATCACATGACGATCACCGACGACTCCGTCCGTACACCCGAGAGGCAGCTCGCCAGCGAGCCGGGGACCAGCCGCGCCTGGTGGTTCCTCGGCACGCTCGCCGTGCTGCGCAACCCCAAAGGCGCGCCGCGCACCCCGGCGGTGATCGAGCTGACCGTCCCGCCGGGCGGTTCGCCGCCACGACACGTGCACGAGGCGCTGGATGACTCGTTCCTGCTGCTCGACGGCGAGGTCGTGGTCCGCTGCGGCGAGCAGACGCTGGTGGCCCGGCCCGGCACGTACGTCGTCATGCCGTCCGGGGTCGAGCACACGTTCCGGGTGACAAGCGCTCGCCCCGCGCGGCTGCTGTTGGTGCATGCCGATGACAGCTTTTTGAGCTTCGTTGAGGCTGTCGGTACCCCGACGACCGAGCACCGCCTGCCGCCGACCCACGCGTTCGATCTCGACTTCGACACGCTCGCTCGCCGGAGCGCCGAGCACGGTGCGCCGATGGTCGGCGGGTCGCTCGACGAGGAGGATGCACGCCGGTACACGACGAGCGACAGCGAGACCACCACCCTCGGCCCCGTCAACCACCTTGCCCTCGCCGTGACCGATCTGGCACGGAGCGAAGGCTGGTACGTCGACGCCTTCGGCTTGGTCCGGGTGGACGGGGAGGTCGCCGACGACGGCACGGGACACGTCACGCTCCTGCACCCCCAGGGAGGGTGGATCCTCGCCTTGCACAGCGGCGCCCCGGCTGCCATCGAGCACGTCGCCTTCACCTGCGCGGACCGCGCCGCGCTGGTTCGCTGGCACGATGACCTCGCAGCTCGCGGGATCACGCCCGGCTCGATCACCGACGCGCCGTACGGGTCCGGGTTCGTCGTTCGCGACCCGGACGGGCTCGAGGCAGAGCTCTTCGTACCCGCTCCTGCGCCGTCGTGATCGACTACGGCTCGATTCGCCGAACGATCGGTCGGATGTCCCCGAATCTGCGAGGTTCGCCGACTACCGACGTGCCCCCAACCGTCGGCTTGGGGGGGCTGGGCGCGATGCCTTACGCGATTCGGGCCTGTGACGACTTGGCAGCGGTCGGCTCGAGCAACGCTGTTCGGAGTGACTCGGTGACCCACACGGTCCAGCGAGCATGTGACCAGCGGCGATCTTCGATGAGGAGCACGTAGGTCGGAATGTTGGCAATGGCCCAGATCACATCGGCGGCGTGGCGACGGGTGACGGCGGAGGCGAGCAGCCCTTCCTCATCCAGCCACGTGGCAATCCGCATGCAGTCGGCGTAGCGCCTCCTGGCTCCAAGCCGCATGCTGGCAGCGACCTCGGGGTCGGTACGGCCTGCGGCATCGAGTGCGGTGTAGATCCCGACGATTTTCGACGCCGAAGCGGTCGTGGCCTCTGCGAATGCGGCGAGACCCGACAGGGCATCGGGCGCCTCCCACACCTTGTTCATCACCGGGACGACGTCGACCTCGTTGATTCGCTCGTGCAGGGCCTGGAGGAGGGCGGCCTTCGAGTCGAAGTGGAGGTAGATCGCCTGCCGTGAGACGCCGGCCTTCGCAGCGACCGCCTCGAGCCCGACCGCGTGGTAGCCACTCGTCTCGAACAGCTCACGCGCCGCATCGAGGATCGCGGCGTGCGTGCCACTCCTCCCGCGCCGAGCCGGTGATCTTGACATGCTGTAAACCTTACCCTAGATTTACAGGCTGTAAAGCAACGCCGCGGGGAGGACCCATCATGAGCAGCTTTTTGATCGTCACCTGGGATGGTGCTGGGAATCTGGTGTCGACACTGGGCATCGCCGAGCGTCTCGCCCAGCACGGCCACGACATGCGGATCCTCGGCCACCCGACGATCGGTCAGCGGATCGACGCAAGGGGCTGGCGGTTCCAGCCGTTCAGGGAGACGATGGCATGGGACTCGACCGCGCCAGCCGATCAGGCAACCGAGATCGAGGTCCTCGGGCGCGGCGTGTGGTTCAGCCCCGCTGTCGCCGACGACGTGCTGACTGAACTCGACCGGGAGCCGGCTGACGTGCTGGTCGCGGACTGCATGCTCTACACCGCCCTCATCGCGGCCGAGGCGCGCCGGGTCCCGGCCGTCGCGTTGTTTCATGCTGCTATCTCGGCGTTTCGCGCCGGACCGCTGTTCGATGCGTTCTCCCAGAACCTGCCAGTCGCCAACGATCTCCGGGCCCAGCTCGGCCTCCCGGGGGTCGCCTCGATCACCGACATCCACGACGCGTGCGCGCGCTGCCTCGTCGTCACACCTCGTGAGTTCGACCTCGATGTGCCGCTGCCTGCAAACGTCCGGTTCATCGGACCCGTGCTCGACGGCCCGCCGATCAACAAGGAGGTCGAGGAGTTCGCAGTCGACGACGGGCCCGAGCCTCTTGTCGTCGTGAGCTTCAGTACGAGCTTCCAGGCCCAGCGGGATCGACTCCAGGACGTGGTGGACGCGCTTGGCGACACGACCCTTGACGTAGTCGTGACAACCGGGTCTGCGATCCGCCCCGACGACATCGCTACCGGTGGGAATGTCCGGGCGGCTGGATTTGTCGCCCACGATCGTCTGCTGCCCAAAGCCTCGGTCGTTGTGACTCACGCCGGCATGGGCACACTGATGGCGGCGCTGAGCCATGGCGTCCCCGTCGTCTGCGTCCCCATGGGCCGCGACCAGTTCTTCAACGCAGCGATGGTGGAGCGCCTCGGGCTCGGCCGCGTCGTGCCGCCTGACGCTGGCCCCAATGCCATCCGTCGCGCCGTGAACGAGGTCCTCGACGACGACGCCGTCAGAGAGGCGGCAAAGGGGTTCGCCGCGGTCATTGCCGGATACGGAGGCGCCGCCGACGCCGTGCGAGAGCTGGAATCGCTCTGACGGATCGCCGCCGGGCGGCCGCGCCATAGGAGCGACCGTCACTAGCAGGTTGCGCGGGAGCGTCGGCACGGTTGTGCGGCTGGGCTAGTGAGTTAGGGGCACCGATTGGCTCACGGCGAAGGACTGCGTATGAGCGTGACGGCATCGAGTCCTCAAGAGGTCGACCTGCTGGCTACCTCGAGGGCCTGGCC
>CADDZP010000212.1 GCA_902812475.1 Actinomycetota bacterium
GTTCCTTCGCGACTCGATGGGCTCGGAGAAGTTCCTCAGCGCCCACCGGGTGGGCCAGCCCGAGATCGACCTCACCGGCCCCGACACCGCCAGGGCCGTCTGGGCCCTCTCCGATCTGGTCGTCCACCTCGAATTCGGCGTCGACATCGCCGGCGCCGCCTTCTACGAGGACGAGTACGTGAAGGTCGACGGCGACTGGAAGATCAAAGCGACCGGCTACAAGCGCACCTACGAGGAGATGCGCCCCCGCGCCGCCGACATCACCCTGACGGCCAGCCTGTTCGAGACCGACGGCCGGAGCACGCTCACCGGATGAGGGGCATGGGGTGCAGGCTCATCCGCGTGCACTCCACCACGCCCGGCGGCCGAGGGCAGTGATGGCGGTGGGCGTCCGCTCGTTGCGTCAGGCCCAACGAAAGCAGCGACGCTCCGACGACAGCAGCGGCCACTACCTGGCGTACCCGCATGGGCCCCACCTCCGCAGCTGACGCTACCCCCGTTGTCAGACGCCGTACATCGGCCGTTCAGCCGATATGGAGTGCGCGGTTGATCGCCTCGCGCAGGGCCTTCGCGTTGGCCTTGGGGTCCTCGGCCTCCGTGAGCCAGCGCACCACGACGAAGCGGCGGGCGCCGGCCGCCGCCATGATGGGGACGGCGTCGGGCGTCACGCCGCCCGTCACGTACCACGGCACCTTGGCCCGCTCGACCACGTAGGTCAGGTAGCGCAAGCCGGTGCCGGGACGGCCCGGCTTGGTGGGCGTCGGCGAGACGGGCCCCGCCGACAGGTAGTCGACGGGTTCGTGCAGGGCCTCGTCGAGCTCGGACGGGTCGTGGGTGGACAGGCCCACGACGCAGTCGGGCCCGAGGATGCGGCGGGCCAGCGCAGGGGAGGCGTCGTCCTGGCCGACGTGGACCCCGTCGGCCTCGACCTCCAGAGCAAGGTCAGGGCGGTCGTTGAGGATGAACGGCACGCCGTGGCCCCGGCACACGCGTCGGACCAGGCGGGCTCGCTCGACCAGGGGCCTGGCCTCGAGCTGCTTGTCCCGCAGCTGCACGAGGTCGACGCCCCCGACGATGCAAGCGTCGACGAACTGTCCCAGATCGGGACGGTCCGGCGTGCACAGGTACAGGCGCCGCTCGCTGAGGTCGGCCATCGCCCGGACTGCTTAGCAGCCGCCGGCCACGGCCCGGACCAGCTCCAGCCGGTCGCCGTCGGCCAGCACCGTCGTCGCCGTCTCCTTGCGAGGGACCGGCTCGCCGTTTCGCTCGACGACCACCCATTTGGCGCCGAGATTCATGCGGTGGAGGAGGTCGTCCAGGGTGGCGCCGTCGTCGAGCTCGAACGCCTCGCCATTGGCCACGACCTGCACGACGGTCAACGTACCCGTCTGCCGATTTCACAGTGAGTGGCCCATCGCGGCGGGTGTAGAACACGCAGATGGCGATCGAGATCGAGGAGCTCACCGGGGAGGCGCAGCTCAGGGAGTTCGTGCAGTTCTACGACCGCGTGTACGAGTCCCGCCCCATTCGCTGGCAGGCGATGGAGGGGATGGAACTGCCGACGCTGATGGGGACCAGCCCCTTCGCCGAAGGCCGGACGACCCGGGCCCTCGTGGCCCGCCACGACGGCGAGATCGTCGCCCGGTGTCTGGCCGCGGTCGACCAGCGCTACCTCGATCACTGGCACGACGACGTCGGCCACGTCGCCCTCTTCGAGGCTCTCCCGGGGACGCGGCCGGCCGTCCACCAAATGATGGACGAGGCGTGCGGGTGGCTGGCGTCCCAGGGCATGAAAGCGGCGCGTGCCGGCTTCGGGCTGGGCGAGTTCCCGTTCGCCATCGACAGCTACGACGACCTGCCGCCGAACCTGGTGCGCCAGAACCCGATCTACTACCACTCGCTTCTCAAGGACGCCGGGTACGAGTCCGAGCACGGCTGGGTCGACTACAAGATCGCCGTCACCCCCGAATTGGTCGAGCGGTGGAAGCGGGCCGTCGAGGGCGGGCGGGCGGCCGGGTTCGAGATCGTGCCGCTGGCCGAGGTCGACGCGGACCGCCGCGTGCCCGAGTTCGTGAGCACGTGGAACGAGGCCTTCGCCGAGCACTGGGGCGCGGCGCCGTTCACCGAGGCGGAGTTCTCGTATCTGCTCGAGCTGCTCGGTCCCTCCGGCATGCTCGACCTGTCGGTCATCGCCTACGACAACGGCGAGCCCGTCGGCGTGCTGTGGGTCAACCCCGACATGTCGGGGATGGCGGTGACGTCAGGGGACCGCCACGTCCGCGACGACGAGCGCCTCAACACCCTGGGCATCGGCGTCCGCAAGCAGGCACGCGGCAAGGGCGTGAACATGGTGATGGCTTCCTACGCCTACTTGCGGCTCGCGCAGCAGGGACACACCCACGTGAGCTACACGCTCGTGCTCGACGACAACTGGCCCTCGCGGCGTACTGGCGAACGCCTGGGCGGCTACGTCTGCGGTAATTACATGGTCTACCGGCGCAACCTGGGGCGGCGGCCGGCCACTGGTGGTTAGCGGAGTCGAACGCCCGACACGTTGAGGGCGCACGAGATGCACAGCGCCCGCTCGCCCGTTGCGTTTGGGTAGATCACGCATTCCGAGCAGAAGTACGACCGGCAACGGGTGCAGGCCGAGTGCGCCGGTTCCATGACATGACGGGCGCAATGGCTGGGGTCGGTGTGCCGGCAGCGACTCCGTGTCCTCGCTCGACTCCACCCTGTCACCTGCATTGGAGGCATGGTGGAGCGCCGGCTCTCAGGCGGCAAGGGCTAAATGTGTCCTAGCCCGTGTTGGCCTTGGCGCTGGCCTCGGCTTTCGCCTTGCCCTTCGCCTTGGCCGCCCGCTTGTACTCCCGCACCTTCGCCAGCGTGTCGGGGCCGTCGACGTCGGCCACGGAGTAGCAGCCATGGTCGCCGTAGAAGCCGGCCGCCTGCTGCCAACCGTGCGGCTGCACGCCGAGGCGCTTGGCCAGCAGAGCGGTGAAGATCTTCGCCTTCTGGTCACCGAAGCCGGGTAACTCCATGAGGTTGGCGACCAGCTCGTCGCCGGTCCTGGCCGTCCGCCAGACGCGCTCGGCCCGGCCGTCGTACTGGTCGACGAGGGCGGTCGCCAGGTCGTGCGTGCGGTCGGCCATCGCCTTCGGGAACCGGTGGAGGGCGGGCCGCTCGGCAAAGAGGGTCCGCAGCTCGTCGCGGTCCATCACCGCGATCTTCTCTGCGTCCAGCTGTCCGCCCAGACGCTCCTTGAGGTCGTACGGCGAGTGGAACGCCTTCTCCATCGGGACCTGCTGATCGAGCAGCATCCCGATGAGCAGGGCCAGCGGTTCGTCTTCGAGGAGGCGGTCGGCCGCCTCGTTGCCGGTCAGCGGAAGCTTCATGCGCCGCATGCTGCCACGTCAGGCGATTCGGGGGTCGGGGGCCTCGGAGTCGAGCTCGTAGCGGGCGATGGCGTCGGCCACTGCTTCCTGCTTGCCCTCGCCTGACTGGGCCAGTGCCTGGAGGACGGTGACGACCACGCTGGGGGCGTCGGTCTCGAAGTGCCGGCGCAGCGCAGCCCGCGTGTCGGAGCGGCCGAAGCCGTCGGTGCCGAGAGGAATGAAGGTGCCGGGGACCCAGCGGGCGACCTGGTCGGGCACCGCCTTCATGAAGTCGGTGACGGCGACGAAGGGTCCCTCGGCGTCGGACAGGGCTTCGGTGATGTACGGCGTCCGCGGCTGCTCGGTCGGGTGGAGTCGGTTCCACCGCTCGGCGGTCAGGGCGTCCTCGCGCAGCGTCTTGTAGGACGTGACGCTCCACAGCTCGGCGCCCACGTCGTGGTGCTCGGCCAGCAGCTGCTGGGCCTGGCGCGCCGCGCCCTGGCCCGTGCCGCTGAACAGGATCGTGGCCCGGTGGCGGCAACCGTCGGGGGCGTCGGCGAACTTGTAGATGCCCCTGACGATGCCGTCGGCCGCACCCTCGGGCATCGCGGGCTGCTGGTAGGGCTCGTTGTACAGGGTGAGGTAGTAGAAGATGTCCTCGGGCTCGGGTCCGTACATGCGGCGGACGCCGTCCTTGACGATCTCGGCGACCTCGTAGGCGAAGGCCGGGTCGTAGGCCTGCACGTTGGGCACCGTCGACGCCAGCACCTGGCTGTGGCCGTCGGCGTGCTGGAGGCCCTCACCGGTGAGGGTTGTTCGCCCCGCCGTGGCGCCGAGGAGGAAGCCGCGGCCGCGGATGTCGCCGAAGGCCCAGATCAGGTCGCCCACGCGCTGGAAGCCGAACATCGAATAGAAGACGAAGAACGGCACCATGGCCACGCTGTGGGTGGCGTAGGCCGTGCCGGCGGCGGTGAACTCGGCCATCGACCCCGCCTCGGTGATGCCCTCCTCGAGGATCTGGCCCTGCTGGGACTCCTTGTAGGACAGCAGCAGCCCGGCGTCGACCGGCTCGTAGAGCTGGCCGAACGGGGCGTAGATGCCGACGTCCTTGAAGAGCGAATCCATGCCGAACGTGCGCGCCTCGTCGGGGATGATGGGCACGACGCGGGCGCCGATCTTCTTGTCCTTGAGGAGGTTGCGCAGCACGCGGACGAACGCCATCGTCGTGGCCACGTCCTGCTTGCCCGAGCCCTTGCGGAACTCGTCGAACGTCTTGTCGTCGGGCAGGTCGAGCTTCTTGGTGCGGACGACCCGGCGGGGGAGAGAGCCGTCGAGGGCCCGGCGCCGCTCCATCATGTACTGGTACTCCTCGGAGTCCTCCGGGGGCCGGTAGTACGGCGGCATGTCGGCGTCGAGGGCCTCGTCGGGGACCTGGTCCTGCATGTAGAGCCGATCGCGGAAGATGCGCAGCTCTTCCTTGTTCATCTTCTTGATCTGGTGGGTGGCGTTGCGGGCTTCGAAGTCGGGGCCCAGCGTCCACCCCTTGATCGTCTTGGCCAGGATGACGGTGGGCGCACCGGTGTGCTCGACGGCGGCTTTGTAGGCGGCGTAGAGCTTGCGGTAGTCGTGGCCGCCGCGAGGGAGGTTGCGCAGCTCGTCGTCGGAGAGGTGCTCGACCATCTTGCGCAGACGGGGGTCGGGGCCGAAGAAGTGCTCCCGGATGTAGGCGCCGCTCTCGACCGCGTACTTCTGGTACTCGCCGTCGACGGTGATGTTCATCTTGTTGAGGAGGACGCCGTCGACGTCGCGGGCGAGCAGTTCGTCCCACGCCGAGCCCCAGATGACCTTGATGACGTTCCAGCCCGCGCCCCGGAACGTCGCCTCCAGCTCCTGGATGATCTTGCCGTCGCCGCGGACCGGCCCGTCGAGGCGCTGCAGGTTGCAGTTGACGACGAAGATCAGGTTGTCGAGCTGCTCGCGGCTGGCGAGGGAAAGAGCGCCGAGCGTCTCGGGCTCGTCACACTCACCGTCGCCGATGAAGCACCAGACCCGCGACCCGCTGGTGTCCTTGATGCGCCGGTGCATGAGGTACCGGTTGAAGCGCGCCTGGTAGATGGCGGTGATCGGCGAGAGCCCCATCGAGACGGTCGGGAACTCCCAGAACTCGGGCATCAGCCGGGGATGCGGATACGAGGACAGGCCCCCGCCGCCGACTTCCATGCGGAAGTGGTCGAGCTGGTCCTCGTCGAGACGGCCCTCGAGGAAGGCGCGGGCGTAGATGCCGGGCGCGCCGTGACCCTGGAAGTACACCTGGTCGCCGGAGAGCCCGTCGTCCTTGCCCCGGAAGAAATGGTTGAACCCGACCTCGTACAGGGCAGCCGACGAGGCATACGTCGCCAGGTGGCCGCCGATGCCCGAGGCCCGGGTGTTGGCCCTCGTCACCATCATCGCTGCGTTCCACCGGATGTAGGCCCGGATGCGGCGCTCGATGTACTCGTCGCCGGGGAACCAGGGCTCCTGCTCGGGCGGGATGGTGTTGATGTAGGGCGTGCTGATCGTCGCCGGGAACGCCACTTGCAGCTGGTGGGCCCGCTCCATCAGCTTCAGCATCAGGAACTGGCCGCGCGTCTTGCCGCGCCCGTCGACGACGGCGTCAAAGGAGTCGAGCCACTCCGACGTCTCCTCGGGGTCGATGTCGGGGAGCTGGCGGGAGAAGCCGTCGAAGATCACGCATCCATGCTCGCGCCGATACGCGAGAACTGCGGCAAGATCGGCCCGTGAGCGAGCGAAGCGAGCGAGCCAATGTGGCAGCCGCCCCGTAGTCACGGGGCAGCCGCCGTAGGCGGCGCCCGGTGACGCCCCGCCCGGAAAGGACGATCGCGTATACGGACGGCGCCTGCCTGGGAAATCCAGGCCCCGGCGGGTGGGCGTGGGCCATCCCCGGTGGGCGCTGGGCCACCGGGCCCGAGAACC
>CADDZP010000213.1 GCA_902812475.1 Actinomycetota bacterium
TACTACGAGAGATTCGGCGACCCGGCCAGACCCGTGCTCCTGCTCGTCAACGGGCTCGGCTCGGCTCCCAGTGCATCAACTACGCCACCGAGTGGTGCGAGATGTTCGCGGCCGAGGGCTATCACGTGGTTCGCTTCGACAACCGGGACGTGGGCCTGTCATCGAAGCTCGACGGGGAGCCCGACTACGCCCTGGCCGACATGGCGTCCGACGCCGTGGCCGTCCTCGACGCCGTCGGCGCCCAGCGGGCGCACGTCCTCGGCTGCTCGATGGGCGGGATGGTCGTCCAGCGCCTGGCCATCGACCATCCCGACCGGCTCTTCTCGATGACGTCGGTCATGTCGCGCACCGGCGAGCCGGGCTACGGCGAGAGCTCGCCGGAGGCACTCGCCGTCCTCGTGGGCAGGCCCGCGCAATCGCGGGAGGAGTACATCGAGCGTCAGGTGGCCGCCCACCACGCGTACGGGTCCAAGGCCGAGTGGCTCGACGATCAGTTCATCGCCGCCCGGGCGGCGGCGGCCTACGACCGCTGCTTCTGCCCGGCCGGGGTCGTCCGCCAGATGATGGCCGTCGCCCGCGACGGTTCACGGGCCGACGAGCTCCGGACGGTCGACGTACCGGCGTTGGTGCTCCACGGCAGCCAGGACACCCTCATCGACCCCAGCGGCGGCCGCCGGACCGCCGAGGTGATCCCCGGTGCCCGCTACGTCGAGATCGAAGGCATGGGCCACGACTACCCGGTCGCCGTCTGGCCCGAGTGGGTCGCCACCTGGTCGGACTTCGCCCGCACCGCCGTCGCCGCCTGACCGCCGGCTTGATACTCACTCTCGTTGTGGTTATGTCGTAGTTGCACGGGTGGGCCTCGTTGGGTCGGATTGGACGGTGAGCGAGCACGATGAGGCCGACCCGGCCCCGGGGTCTGGTCGACGACTCGGCGGCGGGCGGAGGGGTGAAGGGTCTGGCCGAAGGGTCGCTCCGAAGTGGTAGGCGAGCACCGTCGGCGCTACGCCGTGCTGCAGGAGCGCCCTTCACGCCGCGGGTGCCCGCTGCCGCAGCGCCGCACGATATCCGGCACTTCCGAGCGCCGAACTCGGTGACGTTCTGGCCCCTATAGGGGCACCTTCGTACGCGAGAACCCAGCCATGAGCGTAGTCACAGAGGTGCCGTTCCCGAGCGGTACGAGCCGCGAGGAGTTCAGGCGGACGCGTTTGATCTCTGATACTCGTCGAGGATCGAGGAACGCACGTAAACGCCACCATCGGGGCCTCGACCGGCGGGAAGCTTCCTCGCCTCGACAAGAGCCAGAGCCTCGTCGAGACTCACTCCCAAACGGCGGGCCACCTCGGGCAACGAGAGAAGCTCCACGACTTCAGGCTACTCCTCACCCAGCTCGGGTAGGTCGGGTAGGTACTTCACGACGAGAACTCGCTGAGCAGCGGGGCATCGCTCTCGTGCTTCTCCCGTAGGCAGCACATCGAGCGCGGCGACGACCGCCAGGTACACGGTCCGAGCCTCGGCGGCGTCGAGGACGATCTGCTCGGGAAGCAAGTCTCCGTCAGCCATGCACTCATTCTCGCTCTGCTCTCACGACCGGCCGGTGCATCTGCCGGGCGAGGAACTTGAAAAACGAAGGCATTCGGTATGTGCCCCCTTCCGGGCGGTCCACAGGAGCGACAGCAGTCGCAACCGAGGTAGTGGGGCGGCGGCGAAATCCGACAGAATCGCTCGGCGTGGAGCTTGAACTCGCGATCGACGATCCTCGGTCGGAGGACATTCAAGAACTGCTGGCCGCGCACTTGGCCTTCTCGCGAACAGTGACGCCGCCCGAGTACTCCTTCGCTCTGGACGTTGATGAACTCGACGATGGCCCGGTCACTTTTTTCAGCGCGCGTCGACGCGGACAAGTCGTCGGAATCGCCGCGCTGAAGCAGCTCGATAGGAGCCATACCGAGTTGAAGTCGATGCACACGCGTGAGGCCGAACGGCGGCGAGGCGTCGGACGGGCGCTGGTGGAGTACATGCTCACCTTCGCCCGACATGCGGGCTACCACCGGGTCAGCTTGGAGACGGGATCCACCGGCGAGTTCGTGGCCGCAAGGGCGTTCTATGCACAGTTCGGGTTCAGGCCGTGCGCTCCGTTCGGGGCATACACAGCTAGCCCGTACAACACGTTCCTGACGCTCGAACTCGATCAAGGGGCCCATGTGAGAGCGAGTGCGGGCGACTAGCAACGCCCGTACTCGAAGTGCCGTATTGGCGGCATCATGGAGCGATGTGGGCGAGTGGACGCCGGGTCGCTATCGCTGGCGGACGAGGCTTCGTATCCGGCTGCCGTGGCCGCTGACCTGGTTGGTCCTAAGGGCCGCGGGGATTGCGGAAACCACGAGTGGTACAAGTCCACCGACGCGGAGGACCACTGCTACCACTGCGCCGCGGGGTTCCGCATACCGAGCCGCTTCGACCGCTCGTAGGTGCGGTTCCCGAGCGCATGAGTGTCTGTGGAATCCGCGGAATCCACAGGACACTGTCGTTCCGATATGGAGCTTGCGATCGTCGAGCTGATCACTTGATCAGCTTGATGATGTTGAACATCGGCAGGTAGAGGGCGATCACCATGCCGCCCACCATGGCGCCGAGGAAGACGATCAGCAGGGGCTCGAGCAGTGAGGTGAGGGCGTTCACGGTGGCCTCGACCTCCTGGCTGTAGAACTCGCCGATCTTGTCGAGCATGGTGTCGACGGCGCCCGTCTCCTCGCCGACGGCGATCATCTGGGTGACCATCGGCGGGAAGATGTCGTGCTGGGCGAGGGGCTTGGCCATGGACTCGCCGACCTTCACACCGGCCTGCACGTCCTTCACCGCCATGGCCAGCACGGTGTTGTTCACCGTCTCGGAGGTGATCTCCAGGCCCTCGAGGATGGGGACGCCCGAGCGCATCAGCACGCCCAGCGTCTGGGAGAAGCGCGTCAGCGCCGTCTTGTGCACGAGCTTGCCGAAGACCGGCGCACGCAGCTTGACCCGGTCCCACACCTCACGCCCGTGGTCGGTCTGGACCCAGCGCTTGAAAGCCCAAATTGCCACGCCGCCAAGGACGATGAACACCGGGAAGAACTTCTTGAACGCCGTCGAGATCGAGATCAGCACCCGTGTCAACAGCGGCAGCGTGCCGCCCAACTGGTCGTAGATGCCCTTGAACGTGGGCACGATGAACAGCAGCATGGCGGCGACGATCAGGAGGCAGAGGACGAAGACCACCATCGGGTAGGTCATGGCCGACTTGATCTTGCGGCGCAGCTCGACCTGCTTCTCGATGATGCTCGCCAGCTGGAGCAGGACCGAGTCGAGCACGCCGCCGGTCTCGCCGGCCCGCACCATGGCGACGTACAGACGGTTGAACACCTTGGGATGGCGGCCCAGCGCCTGTGACAGCGAGGCGCCCTTCTCCACGTCCTGGCGCACCTCGTCCACCACCTCGGCAAGCGCCTTGTTGTCGGTCTGGTCAGCCAGGATGTACAGCGAGCGAAGCAGCGAGAGACCGGAGTTGATCATGGTGGCGAACTGCCGGCTGAAGACGGCGACGTCCTTGAGCTTGGGCTTGCCACCGAACGGGAGCTTGAGCTCCTTCTGGAGCCCGGCGTCGTCCTTCTTGTCGATGGCGATGGGCACGTAGCCCATCTGCCGAAGGCGGTTGACGACGAGGTTGGTGCTGTCGGCCTCGAGGGAACCCTGGATGAGCTTTCCCTGGCGGTCCCGGACCTTGTAGGTGTAGGTGGCCGCCATCAGGCCGCCGCTCCGCCGCCGCTGAGGCGCTTCAGGTCCTCTTCATTGGCGCAGCGCTCGAGGGCGGTACCGAGATCGATGGCGCCGCTCTTGACCAGAGTCGCGAGCGACATGTCCATCGTCTGCATCCCGAACCGCCCGCCCGCCTGCATGGCCGAATAGATCTGGTGGGTCTTGCCCTCCCGGATGAGGTTGCGGATTGCCGGCGTGGCGATGAGGACCTCGGCGGCGACCGCCCGGCCGTGGCCTCCGCGCCTCGGCACCAGCTGCTGGGTGACGATGCCCTGCAGCGACGCCGCCAGCTGCACCCGGATCTGCTGCTGCTGGTGAGCCGGGAAGACGTCGATGACGCGGTCGACGGACTGGGGCGCGTCCTGGGTGTGAAGGGTGGCGAACACGAGGTGGCCGGTCTCGGCCGCGGTGAGGGCGGTCGAGATCGTCTCCAGGTCGCGCATCTCGCCCACGAGGATGACGTCGGGGTCCTGGCGCAGGACGTGCTTGAGGGCGTTGGCGAAGGACTGGGTGTCCTCACCCACCTCACGCTGGTTGATGACGGCGGTCTTGTGGTTGTGGAGGAACTCGATGGGGTCCTCGACGGTCATGATGTGGACCGGCTTCTGGCTGTTGATGATGTCGACGAGCGACGCGAGCGTCGTCGACTTGCCCGAGCCGGTGGGCCCGGTCACGAGCACCAGGCCGCGGGGCAGGGCGGCCAGCCCGGCCACGGCCGGCGGGAGGCCCAGTTGCTCCAGCGGCACGATCTCGAACGGGATGACGCGCATGACCGCGCCCATCGAGTCCCGCTGCAGGAAGACGTTCAGGCGGAAGCGGCCCACGCCCGGGATGGCGTGTGACGTGTCCAGCTCGAGCTCTGACTCGAACCTCTCCCGCTGCTTCTGGGTGAGGATGGCATACATCATGCGGCGGATCTCCGAGCCGTTCAGCTCGGGGAACTCCGTGAGGGCCTTGAGCTCACCGTGCACTCGCACCATGGGGTGGATGCCCGAGGTGAGGTGGAGGTCCGACCCGCCGAGATCGACGACCCGCTCCAGCAGCTCGTTGACGTGCAGGTCCCCCGCCCTCGCCTCGTCGCCGAGGCGCCCGACCACTTCGGGCCCCGTGACGGCAAGGGGCTCCTCGGCGAAGGAGATCTCGATCTCTTCCCCGGCGTGCCGCCCGTTCCCGCTGCCGTTTCCGTTCGCCGTTGTGCCCGGCGGGCGGCCGTACATGGCGTCGAGCAGGCGGCGCAGCTCGTCGCGCTCGGCGATGGCGGGCAGCAGCTTCCAGCCTGTGGCCTCTTCGATGGCGTGGACGGCGGCGGCGTCGCCGGGGTCGGCCATGGCGACCAGGAGGTCGGTCCCTCGGGGCTCGACGGCGACGGCCGTGCTCGCCCTGGCCAGCTCGGCGGGGATCAGGCGGTCGACGCTCGGGTCGATCGACATCTCGTCGAGGTCGACGAACGGCATGCCCACCTGGTGGGCGACGGCCGCCATGAGGTCCTTCTCCGACACCAGGCCGTCGGCCGCCAGCAGCCGGGGCAGCGGGGTGCCCTCCTTGGCCTCCCGGGCGAGCATCACCTCGAGGTCGTCCCGTGAGAGGACCTTGCGGTCGACGAGGAACTCTCCCAGCCGCCGCGACGGACTCACCATGTTGTAGTCATCGGCACCCCGAACGGGGTCCCTTAAGTTAAGGCGCCTTTAGGCGACGACCCGGAGGATCTCCTCGATCGACGTCATGCCGGCGAGGGCGTTGGCCATGCCCGTCTGGCGCAGCGTCTTCATGCCCTGGGCCATGGCGACCTTCTTGATGTCCTCGGTGTGGGCCCGGTCGACGATCATGCGCTCGACCTCCTCGGTGACGAGAAGGACCTCCTGGATGGCGAAGCGGCCGTGGAAGCCCGTGCGGCCGCAGGCGCCGCACCCGACGGCGCGGTACAGCATCGGCACGTCGTCGGTGCCCTCGACCTCCCATCCGATCGTCTCCAGCTCGCTGATCTCGGGCGCGTAGGACTCCTTGCACTTCGGACACAGGCGCCGGGCGAGGCGCTGGGCCACGATGCAGTCGAGGGCGCTGCTGACGAGGAAGGGCTCGACGCCCATCTCGACCAGGCGGGTCGGCGTCGACGCCGCGTCATTGGTGTGGAGGGTCGTCAGCACGAGGTGCCCGGTCAGGGCGGCCTCGATGGCGATGGTCGCCGTCTCGCGGTCGCGGACCTCGCCGACGAGGACGATGTCGGGGTCGGACCGCAGGATCGTGCGCAGGGCCATGGCGAAGGTCAGCCCGGCCTTGGTGTTGACCTGCACCTGGTTGACGCCGGCCAGCCGGTACTCCACGGGGTCCTCGACGGTGATGATGTTCTTGGACACGTCGTTGACCGCGTTGAGCGTGGCGTAGAGCGTCGTCGACTTCCCCGAGCCCGTGGGCCCGGTGACGAGGATCGTGCCGTAGGGCTTGCGGTAGGCGATCTCGTAGCGATCGAGGGCGTCGCCGTAGAACCCGAGGTCCTTCAGATCGAGCAGCGCCGTGCTCTTGTCGAGGATGCGCATGACG
>CADDZP010000214.1 GCA_902812475.1 Actinomycetota bacterium
GGCGAGGGCGGCGAGCGAGGTCGTGCCGAAGCGGCCCAGCACGGCGACGCCGGCGAGCACCGACGCCACCCCGGCCTCGAGGTCGCCCGCGGCCACGCCCAGCAGGACGGCGACGAGCAGGACGTCGCCCGTCGAGCTCAGCGCCATGACGGCCGCGCCGGCGGCCGCACCCATCTGGAGGGTTGTTAACGGCTGGTGAGCTCGAGCGCGAAGGTTCGGACCAAGTGGTTCCAGGAGCATCCCGGGCACACTTCGACGACGTAGCAGACGCGCTCGCCCGAGCGGCTCGCCAGCTTGGCGAGCTCCTCGCGACTGCCCACGCACCGGCCGTGGGCCGGCAGGCGCGGTCCGAATACGAACGAGACGAGGACGAGGTCGTCGTCCTCGCAGATCGGACAGACCTCGCTCGTGGCCTGGCCCATGTTGTTGGCGGCCCGCACCAGCTCGGGGTGGGCATCGCAGATGTCGCGCCGTGAGAGCCGTCCCCGCTTGAACTCGTTGACCAGGTGGCGCCGGGCCAGCCGGTAGTCGATGTGGCCGGCGCCCTCGCCCCGCGGGGCGCGCTGCAGGGACTCCGGCCCGAACGAGCTACTGCTCATTGTTCGCTCGCTGGCGCGCGCTCACGCCACGAAGGTTAACCACCCGGTTTGACTGACGGCGACTGGGTCGCAATACTGGTTCCGATATATCGGACCGATAGGTCGGATCGTTACATGCTGGAACTCGCCATCCTGGGCCTCCTCAAAGAGCAGGAGCTCCACGGCTACGAACTGAAGAAGCGTCTGACCGCGGCGCTGGGGCCGTTCTCGAGCGTTTCGTTCGGTTCGCTCTATCCGGCGCTGGCCCGGCTCGAGGCGGCGGAGGCGGTCAAGGCCGTCGAAGCACTCGAAGCGCCGCCGATCCCGATGACCGGTTCGATGACGGGTGAGGCAGCCGCCTTTCGGGCCCGGCGCGAGCCCAAGCGGGGCGGCCGAGCGAGGAAGGTCTACGGCATCACCGAGCGGGGCGAGAAGCTCTTCGAGGAACTGCTGGAGGCGGACTCCTCGAGCGGCGACGACGACCGCGCCTTCAACCTCAAGTTGGCGTTCTGCCGCTACCTGCCGCCCGACGCCCGTCTGGGCCTGCTCGAGCGGCGTCGCGCCCACCTCGTCGAGCGGCTCGCTCGGGCCAAGGCCAGCATCAAGGCCGGGCGCGAGCGGATGGACGCCTACACCCGCTCACTCATGGAACACGGAACTGAGGCCACCGAGCGAGACATCTCGTGGCTCGACACGTTGATCGCCACCGAACGGCGGCAGGGAGGAACAGAGCAGTGAGCGAGGCAAAGCCGAGCGAGCCAATGAGCAGCGCGATTCGATCCGTGGTGGCGCCGAAGGCGCCCCATCGGATCAGGCTCGCCATCGCTGGTGTGGGGAACTGCGCCAGTTCGCTCGTCCAGGGTCTGGAGTACTACCGCGACGCCGATCCGTCCGAAGACGTGCCCGGTCTGATGCATGTCGCCCTCGGCGGCTACCACGTCCGCGACATCGAGTTCGTCGCCGCCTTCGACGTCGACGCGGCCAAGGTCGGCCTCGACGTGGGCAAGGCGATCTACTCGGGCCAGAACAACACCATCAAGTTCGCGTCGGTCGGAGAGCTCGGCGTCCAGGTGCAGCGGGGACCGACGCTCGACGGCCTCGGCTCCTTCTACCGCGACACGATCGAGGAGTCCCCGGCCGAGGCCGTCGACGTGGCCCAGGTCCTGCGCGACACCAAGGCGGACGTCCTGGTCTCGTATTTGCCGGTGGGCTCGGAGGAGGCCCAGAAGCACTACGCCCAGGCCTGCCTCGACGCCGGCGTGGCCTTCGTCAACGCCATCCCCGTGTTCATCGCCTCCAACTCCGAGTGGGCGGCGAAGTTCGCGAATGCGGGGATCCCGATCGTCGGCGACGACATCAAGAGCCAGGTCGGTTCCACGATCGTCCACCGGGTGCTGACCCGCCTGGCCGAGGACCGGGGCATGGCCGTCGACCGCACCTACCAGCTGAACTTCGGCGGCAACATGGACTTCAAGAACATGCTCGAGCGCGAGCGCCTGATCTCCAAGAAGATCAGCAAGACCCAGGCTGTCACCAGCCAGCTCGACGAGCCCCTTCCCGCCGACAACGTGCACGTCGGCCCGTCCGACCACGTCCCCTGGCTGGAGGACCGCAAGTGGGCCTACATCCGCATCGAAGGCCGCAACTTCGGCGACGTGCCCCTGAACATCGAGTTGAAGCTCGAGGTGTGGGACTCGCCCAACTCGGCAGGCGTCATCATCGACGCCGTTCGCTGCGCCAAGCTGGCGTTGGATCGCGGCATCGGCGGTCCGCTCCTCGGTCCCTCGGCGTACTTCATGAAGTCGCCGCCAGCGCAGTATCCCGACGACGAGTGCCGCCGCATGGTCGAGGAGTTCGCCAACCAGACCTGAATCTGCGGCAGCATTAGGCCTGATGGCGATCGACGTCGTCCGCTACGGGCCCGACATTCCCACCGAGGAGGACCTCAAGCTCCTCGGCCATCTCGAGGGCAAGCGCGTGCTGGAGCTCGGCACCGGCGCGCAGGCGTCCATCGCCTTCGCCAAGCTGGGCGCCCACACCATCGCCGTCGACTCGTCGCCGGAGCGGCTGGCGGAGCTGCGCCGACGCGCCGATGCCGAGGAGGTCAAGGTCGAGCTGCACGAGAGCGACCTCGCCGATCTGGCGTTCGTGCGCGCCGACAGCATCGACGTCGCCTTCAGCTCGTACGCGCTCGACGCGGTCGAGGACCTGAATCGGGTCTTCCGCCAGGTGCACCGGGTGCTCCGCCAGGAGTGTCCGCTCGTGTTCTCGGTCTCGCACCCGGCGTACGCCATGATCGACGACACCGCCGAGGACCCGCTCCTCGTGCGCCGGTCGTACTTCGAACGCAGCACCGACGGCGAGCCGCCCCACCGGACGATCTCCGAGCTCTACACCGGCTTGGTGCGGGCCAACTTCCGCGTCGACGCCATCCTCGAACCCGGCCCCGCGCCCGGCGGCCCCCGCAGCCCCGAGTGGCACGACGCCTTCAAGTACGTTCCCCGCACACTCATCATCCGCGCCCGCAAAGAAGGGCTCTAGCCCGTACTCACCCGCTCTGGCGGGCTGCCCACCACCCGTCGAGGCGGCGGTAGGCCTCTTCCTCGCCGAGGGGGCCCTCTTCGATGCGCAGCTCGAGCAGGAACCGGAGGGCCTCGCCGACGACGGGGCCGGGTTCGAGCCCGAGGTGGTCCATGACCTGGCGGCCGTCGAGCTCGGGGCGAAGGGCGCCGAGCGCCTCCTTCTCGCGCAGCTCGTCGATGCGCGCCTCGAGGGCGTCCATGCGCTGGGCCAGCATGCGGGCCTTGGCCCTGTTGCGTGTCGTGCAATCGGCGCGAGTCAGGGCGTTGAGCCGTTCGAGCAACGGGCCGGCGTCCCGGGCGTAACGGCGCACGGCGCTGTCGGTCCACTCGTCGCTGTAGCCGTGGAACCGCAGATGGAGCTCGACCAGACGGCGCACGGCAGCGACGTCATCGTGTGAATATCGCAGCGCCCGCATGCGCTCTTCGGTCATGCGCGCCCCGACGACGTCATGGTGGTGGAACGACACGCCCTCGGGGCCGAACGACCGGGTCTTGGGCTTGCCGATGTCGTGGAACAGGGCGGCCAGGCGCAGGATGCGGTCGGCGTGATCGGTGCGCTCGACGACGGCGATGGTGTGGGCGAGCACGTCCTTGTGGCGGTGGATGGGATCCTGTTCGAGGCCGAGGGCGGGAAGCTCGGGCAGGAACTGGTCGGCCAAGCCGGTCTCGACCAGGAACCACAACCCCTTCCCCGGCCGCGGGACGACGAGGAGCTTGTCGAGCTCGTCGCGGATGCGCTCGGCCGACACGATCTCCAGGCGGCTCCGCAGCTCACCGACGGCCGCGACCAACTCGGGCACGGGAACGAGGTCGTAGCCGGCGATGAAGCGGGCGGCGCGCAGCATCCGGAGCGGGTCGTCGCTGAATGACTCCTGCGGACGCAGCGGGGTGCGCAGCTGGTGGGCGGCCAGGTCGTCGACGCCGCCGAAGGGGTCGATCAGTCTGGCGTCGGGCAGCGACAGCGCCATGGCGTTCACCGTGAAGTCCCGCCGGGACAGGTCTTCCTCGACGGCGTCGGCGAACACGACGTCGGGCTTGCGTGATTCCGGCGTGTACGCCTCGCCGCGGTGGGTCGTCACCTCGTAACGGTGGCCGCCCTTGATGAACCCGATGGTCCCGAAGCGCTCGCCCTGCGTCCACAGCGACTCCGCCCATCCCTCGACCAGCTGCTTGATCTGCGCGGGGCGGGCGTCGGTGGTGAAGTCGAGGTCCTGGTAGAGCGGGCGACCGAGCACGGCGTCCCGAACGACGCCCCCCACCAGGTACAGCTTGAACCCGCCCGCGTCGAAGCGCTCGGCCAAAGGCCGAACGCTCTCGAGCAGCGGCTTCAGCCGCTCCGGGATCACCCGGCGACAGTAATGACCGCTAAGAAACCGACAGCCCGGCCTGCTGCAGGGCGATGCGGAAGTCGTGCGGGTGGGACGCCACGCTCATTGCGTCACGCAGGGAGACCAGGCCGTTCTTGTAGAGGTTGAAGAGGCTCTGGTCGAAGGTCTGCATCCCGTAGTACTCGCCCTCGGCGATGATCTCCTCGATCGCCTCGGTGCTCTCGGGGTCGACGATGCGCTCGAAGACGCGGCCGGTCATCACCATGACCTCGACGGCGGGCACCCGGCCCTTGCCGTCGGCCCGCTCCAGGAGGCGCTGGCTGACGACGCCGCGCAGCGACGATGCCAGCGTGAGCCGTACCTGCTTCTGCTGGAACGGCGGGAAGAAGTCGACGATGCGATTGACGGTCTCAGTGGCGTCGGTGGTGTGCAGGGTGGAGAGAACGAGGTGGCCGGTCTCGGCTGCGGAGAGCGCTGCCCAGACCGTGTCGGGGTCACGCATCTCGCCGATGAAGATCACGTCGGGGTCCTGGCGCAGCACCCGCTTCATCGCCTGTTGGTAGTCCTCGGTGTCCGTCCCGATCTCGCGTTGGTTGACGATCGACTTCTTGTCGGGGTGGAGGACCTCGATGGGGTCCTCGATGGTGACGATGTTGACGGCCTTGCTTTCGTTGATGTGATCGATCATCGCCGCGATCGTCGTCGTCTTCCCCGAGCCGGTGGGACCGGTGACGAGGATCATGCCCCGGGGTTCCTCGGCCAGGCGACGCACGACCGGGGGCAGCCCGAGCGCCTCGAAGGACGGCGTGCCGGGGAGCACGCGCCGGAAGACCAGCCCTACCGAACCCCGCTGGCGGAACACGTTCACGCGGAAGCGGCCCATGCCCGAAACGCTGTGGGCGAAGTCCGCCTCGGAGTGCGTCAGGAACTCGTCGGCCCGCTCCTTGGGCATGATGGCGAACGCCATGCGCTCGGTGTCGGCCGCGTTGACGACGTCGAAGGGTGAGGCCACCAGGTGGCCGTCCACCCGCACGAACGGCGGCGAGCCCACCTTCATGTGGAGGTCCGACGCCCGCTGCTCCATCACATAGCGGAGCAGGTCGTTCAGATCGAGGCCGGGGCGCGACGCACGACTCGCTGGCATGTGCCCTACATCGGCGTTTCGGCCCGACTCCTAAAGACTGCGTCGACGACGGGACGGCCGGGGCCACCCGAGGAGGAAGGTTCGGGACGAAATGCCAAGCCCGACAGGCCGGCGACGAAGGCGCCCGACGACAGGGCCAGCGCCTGCAGGTCGTAGCCGCCCTCGAGGAAGGCGACCAGGCGCCCCGGCGGCGCCACCGCCAGCAAGCGTGACGTGAGGTCGGCGAAGTCGCCGGCGGTGAGGTTCAGCCCGGTCAGGGGGTCGGCCCGGTGGGCGTCGAAGCCGGCGGACACGATCGTCCACGTGGGTGCGAAGCGTTCCACCGCTGGCGCGACGACCTCGTCGAAGGCGGCCAGGTAGACGTCGCCGGTCGTACCGGGCGGGAACGGCAGGTTGATCGTGTATCCCTCGCCGGCGCCGTCGCCGGTCTCGTCGAGCGCACCCGTGCCCGGGTACAGCGGCCACTGATGGGCTGAGACGTAGAGGACGCGCGGGTCGTGGTAGAAGGCGTCTTGGGTGCCGTTGCCGTGGTGAGCATCCCAGTCGTAGACGAAGACGCGCTCATCGCGATCGGCCAGGGCGGCGGCGAGCACGGCGACGTTGTTGAGCAGGCAGAAGCCCATCGCCCGGTGAGGCGTGGCGTGATGGCCCGGCGGGCGCACTACGCAGA
>CADDZP010000215.1 GCA_902812475.1 Actinomycetota bacterium
GGCATGGATAGCGCCCCCTGCCCCCCACCGATGCTCACGCTCTCGTTGCCGAGTGTGGCCCGGGCCACCTTCCAGCCTCCGTCGACGGGGCCGACCACGTCGTCGTCAGGGACGAAGACGTCGGTGAAGAACACTTCGTTGAACTCCGAGTTGCCCGTCGTCATCTTCAGAGGCCGCACCTCCACGCCGGAGGCGTGCATGTCGATGACCATGGTCGTGATGCCGTCGTGCTTGGGCGCGTCGGGTTTCGTCCGCACCGTGGCGAGCCCCATCCCGGCCACATGGGCGCCGCTCGTCCACACCTTCTGGCCGTTGACGAGCCAGCCGCCGTCGACCCGCGTGGCCTTGGTCTTGATCCCGGCCGCGTCCGAGCCCGCCTCGGGCTCGCTGAACAGCTGGCACCAGATGACGTCCTGATCGAGCGCAGGCTTCACCCAGCGGCTCACCTGGTCGTCGGTGCCGTACTGGATGAGCGTGAGGATCACCCACCCCGTGATGCCCAAGGCGGGCCGTCTGATGCCGGCCCGCTCGAACTCGTCCTCGATCACGAGCTGCTCGACGGCGCCCGCGGCGCGGCCGTAGGGCTTGGGCCAGTGAGGCATGGCGTAGCCGGTGTCGATGAGGGCGGCCGCCTGCTCACGGGGCCCGAGGCCCTGGACTTGCTCGACGAACGCGCGCACCTCCTCGCGGACGGCCTCCGCTTCGGGCGGGAGCTCGACGCCCTTGGCGCGCATGACCCCCCGACGGGTCAGGTCGACGAGCTCGGCTGCAGCCTTGCCCGGTTCCAGATATGCGAGCAGCGTCGTGGCCCGGCGCATGTACAGGTGGGCGTCGTGCTCCCACGTGATGGCGATGCCGCCGTGCACCTGGGTGTTGAGATTGGCGCACAGGTCAGCGGCGGGGCCGGCGACGGCGGCCGCCACGGCTGCGGCGTACGTCAGCTGATCGCCTCCCGTCGCTGCCGCCCGCGCCGCGTCCCAAACCGCCGACGTGGCCAGCTCGGTGGCGACGGCCATGTTGGCGCAGTGGTGCTTCACGGCTTGGAACGTGCCGATGACCCGGCCGAACTGCACGCGCTGCTTGGCGTAGGCCGCAGCTTCGTCGGTGCACTCGCGGGCGACACCGACGGCCTCGGCGCTCAGAATGACTCGGGCCAGATCCGTCAGGAGCTGACGCGCACCCGGGAGGGCGGTGGCCACCGCGTTGTCGATGGTGACGCGCGATGACCGGCGAGTCGGGTCCATGTTGGCCGGCGTGTCGACGTCCACGCCTTCGCCCACCTCGACGACGACCACGTCGTCACCGGCGGGCAGGACGAGCACGCCGGCCAGTCCGCCGCCGAGGACGAGGTCGACTGAGCCCGACGCCGTCCCGCCCGAGGCCACGACCGATCCACCGAAGCCAACCGCCCCGACCTGCGACCCGTCGGCCAACCCGGGCAACAACGACGCCTTCAGGGTGTCGTCGCCGGCCGCCGCGATGACGGCGCTGGCGATCACGGTCGGTACGAACGGCCCCGGTGCGACCATTCGGCCGAGCTGCTCGACGACCACGACCAACTCCTCGAGCGTGTACCCCGACCCGCCGTACCCCTCGGGGATGTGGAGCCCGAGCCATCCGAGCCCGGCCATCTCGGGCCACAGGTCGGGCAGACGTTCTTCCGGCGACTCGAGCAGCTCGCGGGCAGCGCGCTTGGCGTCGCCCTTGGCGAGCACGTCGGCCGCGGTCGTGGCCAGCGCTCTGTGTTCATCGGTGATGGCGATCGACATGGACGCAGGTTCTATCGCCATCGCCGCCGGGCTGCCCCACCGACTGCCCGCCGGGCGCTCGGAGAATGACGGGCGCTCGGCGTTTGACTGCTCCAGGCGTCGGGAACATGCGAAACGTGAAGATCCGGCGCATCATTCGGCGTCGCGTCGATCACGACGAGGGCGGCGTGAGCGTGGCTGGCGACGTGCAAGCGGTCGTCTCCGCCAATGTTGGTGACGCGGGAGCTGCGAGCTCAACCCGAGCGAGCAGCCGCCAGCGCATCGTGCAGAAGCATGGTCGTACGACTGTGCACGAAGGCGGGAGCGACAGCTTCACAGGTCGTCGGCCGTAGCGCGCCACCGAAAGGAGGACGAAATGGCAGACGAAATGGAGTACAAGGCATTAACGCGTGACGAGCTCGACCAGCTGGCGGGAGAGCCCCTTCCCGAGCGGGCCGCCATGTCGCTCATCAACGCCAACGTGGCGGCGCCCATCAACGCCGCCCTGGCTCTGAACGTGGCATCGGACGGCTCGGTTGCGTACGCCTCGGCCACCCAGACGGGCGATATCACCCAGACCATCTGAGTCCGGAATTGACCCGTCCCGTCAACAAAAGGAGTCAACGATGACCGCAAAGCCAGAGGAATACCACCGTTTGAACCGTGAGGAGCTGGAGAAGCTGGCGGGCGAGGCACTGCCTGAACGGGCTGCCATGTCTCTGGTGAACGCCAACCTGGCGATCCCCGTAAACGTCGCCCTTGCTGCCAACGTCCTCTCCGACAACGCGACGGCAGTAGCCGGCGCCGTCCAAGACGCCCCGATCACTCAGGGCATCTGAGAACGGAGGATGATGGGCACGGACATGCAGAAGGACCACTACCACCGGTTGTCCCGCGACGAGTTGGACAAGCTGGCGGGTGAGCCGCTGCCCGAGCGTGCCGCGATGTCGCTGGTGAACGCGAACATCGCCGCGCCGGTCAACGTGGCTCTGGCCGCCAACATCCTCTCGGACAACTCGGTGGCCTACGCCACCGCAACCCAGACGGTCGACATCACACAGACGGCGTAGCGACCGACGACTGCAACGCAAGGGGCGGCCTCAAACGGGCCGCCCCTTCGGCCTCGCCTCGCGACCATGACGACCACCGCCGACCGCGCTGCTTCCTCCTGGGTGCCCGATGCCGGGCTACCTCGGCTCGCCCCCGGCGTCGAGCTCCTCGGCACCTACGCCAGTTCCGGGTTCAAGGATCCGCCGTATCTCGCCTGCCGAGGCGACGGGCAGATGGTGCAGCTGCCGGGTCTTCTCTACCTCGTCGCCCAGGCCCTCGAGCGCGGCGACAGTGCAGAAGCCGCCGCTGCCCGCATCAGCGCCGAGATCGGGCGCGGGCTGGCGCCTGAGGACGTCGCCTACCTCGCCCAGGAGAAGCTCCGCCCGCTGGGCCTCGTCGCCGCCGAGGACGGCGGCGTCGTCGACGTCCAGAAGGTCGATCCCCTGCTGGCCCTCAAGTTCCGGACGTCAGTCGTCCCCCGGTGGCTGGTCACCGCGGGGACCGTCCTGTTTCGGCCGCTGTTCTTCCCTCCGGTCGTCGTCGCCGTGCTCGCCGGCATCGGCGTCATGGACGGCTGGCTGTTCTTCCACCACGGCGTCGCCCAGAGCGTCCGGCAGACGCTCAACCAGCCCTGGTTCATCCTCGTGGCGTTGGGGCTGGTGATCGCGTCGGCTGCGTTCCACGAGTTTGGGCACGCCACGGCATGCCGTTACGGCGGCGCCCGGCCGGGCGCCATGGGCGTCGGCCTCTACCTCGCGTGGCCGGCGTTCTACACCGACGTCACCGACGCTTACCGACTGAGCAAAGGCGGCCGTCTACGGACCGACTTCGGCGGCGTGTACTTCAACGGCATCTTCATGCTCGGCGCATGGGGCACATGGGCCGTTACCCGATTCGAACCGCTGCTGCTGATCATCGTCATCCTTCACTTCGAGGTGCTGCAGCAGTTCCTGCCGTTCCTGCGCATGGACGGCTACTACATGGTCGCCGACCTCGTCGGCGTACCGGACCTGTTCAATCGCATCGGCCCCATCCTGCACAGCCTGATCCCATGGCGACCGGCCGACGAGCGGGCCACCGAGCTCAAGCCCCGTGTTCGGGTGGCCGTCAGCGCCTGGGTGCTGGTCGTCGTCCCGTTCCTGCTCTTCGACCTGGTCTTGATCCTCATTCACCTCCCGCGCGTACTCGCAACGGGATGGCACGCGGGGGCGCTGCAATGGGCGCACGCGACCCAAGCGTTCGCTGAAGGCAAGACGATGATCGCGGTGGCCAGCACTGTCGAATTCGTCGTACTCGTCATCCCGCTCATCGGCATCGTCCTGATGCTCGGCCGCGTGGGACACCGGGCTGTGGCCGGTTCATGGGCGTGGTCGGCGGGCAGTGTGGCCCGGCGGGGCACAGTCGTCCTGAGCGGCATCGCCCTCGTCGGGTTTCTCGGGTTCACGTGGTGGCCCCGGGGTGAGTACCGCCCGATCCGGCCGGGTGAGCGAGCGACGATCCAAGAGGTGGCGCGTACGGCGGCAAGCACGCTCGGCCGAGCTCGTCCGGCCGTGCTTACGAGCCATACCGCTCCCGCCCCGCCGAAACCCCTGCACCGGGCGCCTGTCACGACCGTGACGCCCAAGGCTCGCACGACGACCACCATCGGAGCGGAGCCACCAACAACGGTTGAGACGTACACGACCAGCGGGATCACACCGACCACCGGAAGCGAATCGCCGGCGCCGACCAGCCAGACACCGATGACCGATTCGAGCGGCGGCACGTCTCCACCGCCGACGGGTGGGTAAGAGGTCGGTGATGGGCCGCCTGCGTCGTACATCACTGGTGATGGCGGTCACCCTCCTCGCCGGGGTGGCTTTCGTCGGCGTCGCCAGTGCGCAGACGACGACCGCTCCCGGGGCGGGTGGCGGAAGCGCCGGAGGCGACAGCTCCGCTGTGGCCGTGAATCACCGGGACGGCTCGTCGGTGTTTCGGCTCGGCTTCTCGGTCCGCCGCGTCGTGAGCGACACGGTGGACACGTCCAACAGCGCAGTCGCCGTCGCCAGCTGCAACGAGTGCACGACCGTCGCGGCGTCCATTCAGGTGGTGCTGGTCATGAGCGACGCCAGCACCGTCAACCCTCAAAACGTCGCCATGGCCATCAACTACGACTGCACCGATTGTTCGACGTTGGCGGCGGCGTATCAGTACGTTTTCGGCGACGGGCAGCCTGTCCACCTGACCGCAGAAGGCAACCGTGAGCTGGCGCAGTTGCGTCGGGAGTTCGAGGCCCTGCGCCAGCGCAGGGATCTCACGCTCCAGCAGCTGGCCGACGCCGTGGCCGCCATCGCCGCTCAGGTCGCCGACGTCGTCGCCACCCAGACCGTGCCCGCCGGTCCACCGAACACATCAACGTCGACGACAGCGACGACGACGGTCCCGCCCCCGGCTTCGACCACGACGCCGCCTCCGACATCGTCACCGACCCCCACCTCTGCGTCGACGACGACGCCGTCGACGGTCGAGCCGAACACGACTCCCACCACTTGATTCGTCGCTTGGCGCCCGTCGTTGTCCTCGCCCTGGCCGGCGCCGCGTGCGGCCACTCGTCGGCGACCCCGGCTCAGCGGGAGCTGTCGATGACCACCGACCGTCTCGGGAGCGTCCGCAGCGGCGTCCTCGCAATGACCCTGTTGGCGACGCCCGAGAGCTCGACAACTCGCGGTGAGGGGTTCGAGATCTCGGGGCCATTCTCGGTGGCGACGCAGCGAGGAACACTCCCCATCGCCAACATCGTCTACACCCGGATCGCTGGATCGACTCGCGAGACCGCCCGGTTCACGAGTAACGGCCGCCAAGCATTCGTCACGACGGCCGGGCGCACATCCCCCGTCCCCCGAGGCCAGCTCCAGGGACTGTTCGCCACGGGCAAGCGCTCAGCAGGCCCGGGAGGTCTCGAAGGGCTGCACCTCGACAAATGGATGCGAAGCCCCCGTCTGAGCGACGGAGGTCATGTGGATGGGACAGCCGTCGACAAGCTGACGGGGAACGTGGACCCGGTCGCCGCCATCAATGACCTCGTCACGTTGGCGACCGATGTCGATGGCAGCGTCCAGGACGCGCCCAGACGTCTCGAAGGCGCCGACGCGGCGCGGGTCCGTCGGGCGGTGCACGACGCGACTGCCGAAGTGCGCGTCGGCAAGCAGGACCACCTGCTCCGTCGCCTGCAACTCGCCATCCATTTCGCCCTCGCCGACAACAACAGCCTGCGTCAGGTCCTGCGCAGCTTCACGGGCGCCGTGCTGCGATTCGATCTCACGGTCGACAAACCGAACCAACGGGTGCCAGCGCCAACGACCGGCGAGGAAAGCGGGGGTTCGAAGTCGAGCCCCGGCGCTTAAGCTTTCGCACCCGTCGCCTCACGGCTTGCGCAACGGTTGGATGACGCCGCGCCGAGCTTCCTACGGAATGTGGACTCCAGAGATGCTCCGGGCGAT
>CADDZP010000216.1 GCA_902812475.1 Actinomycetota bacterium
GGGCCTCGGCCACCTGCCGCGTGGTACGGAAGCCGTGGGCTCGCATGAAGAGGAAGGGCACGTAGAGCAGGGGTACGGACGATCCCACGGCAGTGCGCAGGCGCTCGATGTGCCCGGCGCGCGTCCGCCGCATGGTGACCGCCAAGCGGGCGCCTTCGAGGACGGGCTCGACAGGGCCGTCGACCGCCTCGTGCAGCGCGCCGACGGCTGCGGGCTGGCGCAGCTCCTCGAACACCTCCTCCTCCTGACGGCCGAACAGCTCGGGCAGCACGCGGTTGACGACGATGGCGGACAGGGCCACGTCGGTCTCGTCCTCCACCCGGCCGGCCAGCTCGATCGTCTCGTTGACCGGCATCTCCTCGGGCGTCGTGACGAGCACCAGGCCGGTGCGTTCCTTGTCGGCGAGGATGTCGATGAGCCAGCCCGTCTGCTGGCGGATGAGGCCCACATGGACGAGATCGTTGATCGCCTGGGGGGCGGCGAGCTGACCCACGATGTGGCCGGTGGCGGGGGCGTCGACGACCACGATGTCGTGGTGGCCCTCGCGCACCTCCCACACCGGCTTGCCGACGGTGAGGATCTCGCGCACGCCTGGAGCGGCGGTGGCCACGAACTCGAACGCCCGGGCCAGCGGGCCGATGCGGGCGATGGCGGGAAGCCGCATCTGCAGGCGCAGGTACTCCTGCAGCGAGGCCTCTGTGTCCATCGACATGGCGAAAAGGTTCGGCTGGACCTCCCGGGGGTCGTAGTCCGTCGGGCCCGCCTCGAAGAAGTCGGACAGGTTGCCCTTGGCGTCGATCTCGACGATGAGGGTGCGCTTGCCCCGTTGGGACGCCAGCAGGGCGAGGGCGGCGGCGACCGTGCTCTTGCCCACGCCCCCCTTGCCGCTGACGAACAGCAGCTTGTGGTCGAGAAGGTCGGCGGGCACTGGGTTGGTCTACCCGCTCAAAGAGCGGCGAAGCCCACGCGGCGGTCGCCGCTGCCGGGCCCGATCTCCACGTAGGCGACCTTGTTCGACGGCACGCCGACCCGGCGGCCGCGCCGATCGGTCAGCCACAGCACCCGGCCCTCGTTGGAGATGGCGTCCTCGACGCTGGCGACGAGCTGGTCGTGATCGGTGTCGTCGCTGAGCTCGACCTCGATCTCCTTCGGCGTGTAAGTCACACCGATTCGTACGTCCAACGGTTCACTCCTCCTTGTGAGGCGTTGGCCGCACGCTACCGGCGGCCGCGTCGGACGGCTCGTTGTGCGCCTCCGGCGCGCCCTCTTCTTCTTTCGGCGAAGCAAGGCCTACGGCCGCTTCGCCGTCGTCCCAGCGGCCGAATGACGGCGTGCGGCGGTAGAAGCTGAGGAGCCACAGGCAAAGGGCGACCACGACGATCGAGCTCCACTGGCTCCCCGTGAGGCCGAAGTGACGGACGTCCTCGCGCAGGAAGTCCTCGATGATGCGCATGGCCCCGTACCAGGCGCCGAACACGACGATGAAGAAGCCGTCGTAGCGGTCGCGGTTGCGCCGGAGACGCAGCAGCACGGCCAGCAGGACGATGGTCGAGATGAAGTCGTACAGCGCCGTCTGATGGACGACGGCGCCGACGGTGCGGTCGGTGAAGCGGGTCGGCGCGCACGGCGACGCCGTGGGGACGTTGATCGCCGGGCACTTGTAGCCGAGGAAGAAGCTGGTGCGCTTGCCGAGGTGGTCGGCCACGATGAGGTCGCCGATGCGGCCGATGATGACGCCGAGGGCCATGCCGGGCGCGGCGGCGTCCATCACCTTCCAGAACGACAGCCGTTCGGCCTTCATCTTGGGGAGAGCAAGGATGATGGCGCCGGCGAAGCCGCCGAGCAGGGAGATGCCGCCGTGCCACACCTTGAGGACCTCGAGCGGCGAGCTGTAGTCACCGATGTGGTTGACGACGTAGGCGAGGCGGGCGCCGACGATGGCGCCGATGGCGGCGCGGGTGAGCAGGGCGTACACCTGCTCGTCGCGGATGCCCTTGCGGTTCGCCTCCGGCAGCATGAGCCGGGCACCGAGAAGGAAGCCGACGGCGATCCCGACCCCGTGGGGCGAGATGCTCAGGGGCCCGATCTTGACGTGGACGAGCGGGTGGTAGGAGATGGCGCCGAGCACGCGGTCGTCCGTTCTAGTGCACGTCGGTTTGCGCGCCGGGGCCGGTTTCCTCTGCGTACCAGCGAGGGCGGCGCTGGCGGGCCCAGGTGGCGTCGACCCACCCTTTGAGCATGCTGCGCAGCGCCTCGGGGTCGGACAGGGCGGTGCCGATGTGGCCGATGACGACGATGAAGAGGGCGACGGCGATCCAGTCGTGGACGAACGTCGCCCCCGTCCGCCAGTCGACCGGGAAGTAGTGGAACCAGTTCATCACCGAGCCCGTCGCCAGCATGACGATGATGACACCGGCCACGAAGGCGGCGTTGAGCTTCTGGCCCGGGTTGAACTTGCCCAGCTGCACGTAGGGATCGCGCCCGAGGGAGCGGACCCAGCGACGGTCGTCCTGGGTCCAGCGGTTGAGGCGGGCGACGTCCTTCCGGAAGCCGTGGCCCCACCGCCCGGCGAGGGTGACGAGGATGGGGACGGGCAGGGCGATCCCGCTCCACACGTGGATCTGACGGATGAGGTCCCGGCGACCGACGGCCGCTGACAGCGGTCCGACGTAGAGAACGGCGGCCGTCGACATCACAGTCAGGAACAGGACAGCGTTCACCCAGTGCAGAGTCCGCTCGGCGGCGTCGAACCGGACCAGCCGAGCGGGCCGGCCGACGTCGCCGGCGTCAGCTCGTGGGCTTGTCGTCGCGGCCATTCGATTTTCCGACCCAACCGTCCACGTCGTAGCCGCGAACCTCCCAATAGCCGGGCTCGGGCTGGGCGGCGGTGACGGTGATGCCGTCGAGCCACTTGCACGACTTGTAGCCGTACATGGGCGCGACGTACATGCGCACCGGCCCGCCGTGCTCACGCGAGACGGTCTTGCCCTCCATCGAGTAGGCCACGATCACGTCGGGACGCAGGGCCTGCTGCATCGTGAGGCTCTCGGTGTACGCGCCGTCGAAGGAGTGGAACTCGACGCCCTGGGCGCCGGCCTTCAGACCGGCCCGGTCGAGGAGGTCGCCGAGGCGCACGCCCGTCCACTTCACGTTGTGGACCCGCCAGCCGGTGACGCACTGGAAGTCCTTGTCGAGGTTGGTCGCCGGCATCGCCTGAAGATCGGCGAACGAGAGCTCGAGCGGCTGGTCGACATGACCGCCGACCTTGAGTCGATAGTCGGCGATGTCCTTGTTCGGCAGGTCACCCGTCACCGAATAGATGCGGAAGCGGCCGACGGGCAGGAAGCTCGAGAGGCCGGTGCCATCCTTGGCCGTGAGCGGGGCCAGGGCGTGCTCGAGCCAATTCTGGGCCTTGGCGCCGAAGAGGACGCCCGCGGCGCCGACGCCGACCATGCCCAGGAAGACACGGCGCCCTACGGGCGTGCCTTCGGGCTTGGCTCCGGTTTCGGCGCGCGCCATACAGAAGAACCTACGGCGCCCGGCCGCTAATGGATGGTCAGCTCTCGGCGATAGATGCGTTTGGGGGCGAGGTCGGTGGTGATGCGCTCGGCCACGGCGGTGAACGCCTGAGCCGCTTCGCTGTCGGGCTCGGTGGCCACGATGGGGCGACCCTCGTCGCCGCCCTCGCGCAGCTCGGTGACGAGGGGGATGCGACCGACCAGCGGGACGTCGAGCTTCTGGGCCAGTTCCTCGCCGCCGCCACGGCCGAAGATCTCGTAGCGCTTGCCGTCGTCGCCGGTGAACCACGACATGTTCTCGATGACGCCGGCGACGCTCAGCTGCACCTTGCGGGCCATGAGTGCGCTGCGCTGGGCGACGCGCTGCGCGGCGGGCTGGGGCGTGGTGACGACGAAGACCTCCGACCTGGGCATGTACTGGGCGACGGACAGGGCGACGTCGCCGGTGCCCGGCGGCATGTCGACGAGCAGGAAGTCGGGCTCACCCCAGTAGACATCGGTGAGGAACTGCTCGAGGGCCTTGTGGAGCATGGGCCCACGCCAGATCACAGGCTGGTCCTCGCCGGCGAAGAAACCCATCGAGATGCACTTCACGTCGTAGGCGATGGGAGGCACGATCATCTGGTCGATGACGACCGGAGCCTGGGTGATGCCGAGCATGCGCGGCACCGAGAAGCCGTAGACGTCGGCGTCGAGAACACCGACTTCGTAGCCCAGCCGGGCCAAGGCGATGGCGACGTTCACGGTGACCGACGACTTGCCGACACCGCCCTTGCCGCTGGAGATGCCGAGGACGCGGGTGCGCGCCCCGGCTTCGGCGAACGGGATGTTGGCAGCGTGCTGGTGGCCGTGGCCCGCCTGTGCGGCCGCGCCGCCCTCGCCTTGGAGCCGCTCGCGCAGTGCGGCCCGTTGCTCGTCGGTCATCACGCCGAAGGAGACGTCGACGTGGTCGACACCGTCGAGGGCGCCGACGGCATCGCTGACGCGATCGGTCAGCTCCGCCCGCAGCGGGCACCCGGCGACCGTGAGGGTCACGTTGACGGCCACGTTGCCGCCGTCGATGCGCACGTCACCGACCATGTCGAGATCGACGATGCTGCGGTGCAGCTCGGGGTCCTGTACGGGTCGCAGGGCGTCGATGACCTGGGCTTCGGTGACGGGCACGGCGTTGGCCTCCTGGCCTCCGGGGATTTCCCCTATCCGGATAGGTAGAATAGCGACGTGGTCGAACGAGGCCTCACGGCGGCTGAGTTTTCCGCCGCTGTCACGGCCGTCACGAGTGCCTTCGGTGATCCCACCCGCAGGGACATCTACCTCTTCGCCCGCGACTCCTCGTCGGGTGTGACGGCATCGGAGGTCGCCGAGCGCTTCGAGCTCCATCCCAACGTCGCCCGCCACCACCTCGACAAGCTCGCGGCGGGCGGCTACCTCGACGTGCACGTCCCGCGGGCGTCGGGCGCCGGCGTGGGCCGACCGTCGAAGCGCTACTCGGCCACGGCGAAGGCGATGGGCCTGGAGTTCCCGGCCCGTCGCGACGACCTGCTGGTCACGCTGTTGGGCCGGGCGTTGGAGCTCGTACCCGTCGAGCAGGCCGAAGCCATGGCCGAGGCCGTGGGCATCGACTACGGCCGGGCGTTGGCCGCGTCGATGGCGCCCGGCGACGGCCACCGGTCGTTCCAGGCAGCGCTGCACGCCGTCGCCGACGCTCTCACGGCGCACGGCTTTGCCGCCCACACCGAAGATCGGGGGCCGTCGGGTTCACGCTCGCTGGCGATCGTCTCCGAGCAATGCCCGTTCGGTGACGCCGCCGTGCAGCACCCGGTCATCTGCGCCGTCGACCGCGGCATCGTCAAAGGCATGCTGGCCGGTCTCTACGGCGACACCGTCCCGCAGACCGAGTCGTCGCGCCCCCAAGGCGACGACGTCTGCGTCACCTCGCTTTAGACGTTCCATTTGGCGGTCGTGGACGGCGTATAGCGATGCCCAGGACCGCCAGAATGAGCGGCACATGCGCCCCGCTCGTCCCGACATCCGTTTTGGCGGTCGTGGGCGGCGTATAGCGATGCCCACGACCGCCAGAACGAGGAGCAGATGAGGCACTACCTCGACCACGCATCGACGTCGCCGGCGCGACCCGAGGCGGTCGAGGCGATGATTCCGTGGCTGGCGAACGCCGCCGATCCGGGACGGGTGCACACCGAAGGGCGTGTGGCCCGGGGGGCCATCGAATCGGCGCGGGAACAGGTGTCGTCGTTCCTGGGCGCGCGTCCCCGGGAGGTGGTCTTCACGAGCGGCGCCACCGAAGCGGTCAACACTGCCGTGTGGGGCGCGGCCGAGCGCGGGTCGCACATGGTGTGCCCGGCGATCGAGCACTCGGCGGTGCGGGACGCGTGCGCGCGCTACGACGTCACGTGGGTGGGCGTCGACCGGCTCGGCCGTGTCGATCCCGAAGAGCTCGTGGCCGCCGTTCGGCCCGACACGGCGCTCGTGAACCTGCAGTGGGGCAACCACGAAGTGGGCACGCTGCAGCCGGTCGCCCATGTCGTCGCCGACTGTCGTGAGCGAGGCGTGCTCGTGCACATCGACGCCGCCCAGGCCGCCGGCCACGCGCCCATCCACTTCGATGAGCTGGGTGCCGACCTTCTCTCCGTCAGTGCCCACAAGTTCGGTGGGCCGCAGGGCGTCGGCGCCCTGCTCGTGCGCCGGGGCGTGCGGCTGCGGCCGCTGCTGGTCGGGGGCGATCAGGAG
>CADDZP010000217.1 GCA_902812475.1 Actinomycetota bacterium
TGCACAACGACCATTGTTGAAATGGTCAATCCGGGTGGCTCACGAGCCACCCCGTTCCGGCCGGGGTCACCGCTCCATCGAGCGGGCGGCCGTCACGCTTCGACGGTTTCGAGGACCTTGTCGGGGATGTCGAAATTGGCGTAGACGTTCTGGACGTCGTCGAGGTCCTCGAGGGAATCGATGAGCTTCAGGACCTTGCGGGCATCACCCTCGGATTCGAGGGCAACGGTCGTCGAGGGCATCATCATCAGGTCAGCGGAGTCGTAGGCGATCCCGGCGTCGTCGAGGGCGGTTCGCAGCTGGTTGAGGTCCTGGGGAGCCGACGTCAGTTGCCAGGTGTCGCCCTGGTCGGTGAGGTCCTCGGCGCCGTTCTCGAGGGCGACGAGCATGAGGTCGTCCTCGTCGATCGTCTTGGGGAGCACGATCACGCCCTTGCGGTGGAACTGCCACGACACGGCGCCGGGCTCGGCCGTGGAGCCGCCGTTCCTCGTGAACGTCGAGCGCACATCCGCCCCCGTGCGGTTGCGATTGTCGGTGAGGGCCTCGATGTACACGGCGACCCCGCACGGCGCGTAGCCCTCGTAGGAGACCGACTCGTAGTGCACGCCCTCCAGCTCCCCTGTGCCGCGCTTGATGGCCCGGTGGATCGTGTCCATGGGGACCGACGCCGAACGGGCCTTGTCGTACATCGTCCGCAGCGTGGGGTTGGCATCGACGTCGCCGCCGCCCTCGCGAGCCGCGACCTCGATCTGGCGGATCAGCTTGGCGAACAGCTTCCCGCGCGCCTTGTCGGCCGCACCCTTCTTGTGCTTGATCGTGGCCCACTTGGAATGACCGGACATCGCTCAGCACTCCCCTGTTCGTCGCACACCAATGGAATAGCAAAGTGCCGGCGGCCACTCCCGGCGCCGACGGCGCGCCCGCTGACTGCCGGCCGAGAAAGAACGCGCGAAGGGCGAACGGCTTCGCCGTGAGCCCGAAGCACGGCAAAGCTCGCCCGAGCGGAGCGAAGCGAGTGAGGGCGACATGCCTTACGTCACTTCTCGAAGAAACAGCTCGTGGAGCCGGAGATCGCCGGACAGCTCGGGATGGAACGCGGCGGCGAGCACCGGGCCCTGACGGCACAGCACGGGATGGCCGTCGACGCGAGCGAGCACGTCGACGCCTTCGCCCGCCCGCTCGACGTACGGCGCCCGGATGAACACCGCCGGGACCGAACCGACGCCTTCGACGTCGACCTCAGCCTCGAAGGAGTCGACCTGGCGACCGAAGGCGTTGCGACGCACGGACAGGTCGATGACCCCGAAGCTTCGCTGGTCGGGCCGGCCGTCGAGCACCTCCGACGCCAGCAGGATCATGCCCGCGCACGTTCCGAAGGCGGGCATCCCGTCGGCCAGGCGAGACGCCACCGCCTCGAAGAGGCCGCTCGACTCGAGGAGCTTGGAGATCGTCGTCGACTCGCCGCCGGGAAGGATGAGGCCGTCGATAGCGGCCAGATCGTCGGCGGTGTGTACGCCGACGGCGTCGGCGCCGAGATCAGCGAGAGCCTGAGCGTGCTCGGAGACGTCGCCCTGCAGGGCGAGGATGCCGACCTTGGCGGCCACCTGGAGGACTCACTTGCGCCGGCCGCGCCGGCCGCCGTGAGCCCCGGCGCTCTCTTTACTGGTTGCTGCGCTGCTCCGCTCCGCTTCGATGCTCGCTCCGACGGAGATGCCCATCACCAGCCCCGTTCGGCCAGCTTCACGTCGAGCTCGGCGATGTCTTGGCCCTTCATCGGCTGACCGAGGCCTCGGCTGACCTTGGCGACGATGTGTGGGTCGCGGAAGTGCGCGGTCGCCTCGACGATGGCCTTGGCCCGGACGGCCGGATCCTCGGACTTGAAGATGCCGGAGCCGACGAACACGGCCTCCGCGCCCAGCTGCATCACCAGCGACGCGTCCGCCGGGGTGGCGATGCCGCCCGCGCAGAAGAGGGGTACGGGGAGGCGCCCGGTGTCGTGGAGCTCCTGGACGAGGGACACCGGCGCCCGCAGCTCCTTGGCCCACGCGTAGACCTCGGCCGGATCGGCCTGGGTGATCTTGCGGATGTCACCGAGGATCGACCGCAGGTGGCGCACCGCCTCGACGATGTTGCCCGTGCCGGCCTCACCCTTGGACCGGATCATCGCCGCCCCTTCGGAGATGCGACGGAGGGCCTCGCCCAGGTTGGTGGCGCCGCACACGAACGGCACGGTGAACGCCCACTTGTCGATGTGGTGGGCCTCGTCGGCCGGAGTCAGCACCTCGCTCTCGTCGACGTAGTCGACACCCAACGCCTCGAGGATCTGGGCCTCGGCGAAGTGGCCGATCCGCGCCTTGGCCATGACGGGGACGGTGACGGCCTCCTTGATGCCCTCGACCATCGCCGGATCGCTCATCCGGGCCACCCCACCGTCGCGGCGGATGTCGGCCGGGACCCGCTCCAGGGCCATGACTGCGACAGCGCCGGCGTCCTCGGCGATCTTGGCCTGCTCGGGCGTGACGACGTCCATGATGACCCCGCCGCGCAACATCTCGGCCAAGCCTCGCTTGACGCGGTCGGTCCCCGTCTGCCGTTCCATGACGGCCAGTCTAGGAGTGCCCCGAGTTATGACGTGGTGGCCGCCGTGCCCGTCGGCTGCATCTCGATCCACGTCGTGCCCTGCGCCATGCGGATGGGCGCACCGGCGGCGTCGGTGAACGTGACCTGGGCGTCGGGCGACGGCTTCGACCAATGGCCCTTGACGACCTGACCCTGGGAGAGCACCCACGCGTCGCCCGTGCCGACGACCTGCGCCACCGACACCGGCTCGCCGACGGGGTCCACGTCACCGGGACTGATCGTGTACGGCACGAACCACACGACGACGTTGGTCGGCGCCACCTGACCCCCGCCCTCGACCACCTGCGGGCTGCCGTTGCTCACGCGCTTCCAGGTCTGCGTCGGCGGGTCGTAGGTGTAGTCGGCCTTGCAGAGCAGCCCGAGATCTTCGACGAGATGGGTGGCGGGGACGGCGCCCGCCCCCCCGAAGGGCTGGCCGGCGGGCAGGAAGTCGAACATCTTCGGCGGCGGCGCCATCCCGGGGGCGGCCAGCGAGTAGAGCCGGCCCGTCGAGCTGTACACGTTGTGCGGTGCACCCCGGCCCGGTCTCCGGTAGTAGGCCTTGGCGCAGCACGCCTCCTCGTAGTCGATGTCGTCGATGCCGGCAGCTTTGACCATGTTCTTGAACTTGGCGGTGCCGCCCGAGAACGCGAACAGCGGGTTCAGCGGCTTGATGATCGGGGGATCGCTCGGGCGAACCGAGCGCACCGGGCCCAGCAGGTCGGTGTCCTTGGACTGGAACACGGTGATCAACCGGCTCTGCTGGCCCTCGACGACTTCTTCGTAGACGACATCGGCGGCGAGCAGGCCGGCCTGCGGGCGGGCGGCGTCGACGTTCTCGATCTTGACCACGAGGGCGGGCCGGCTCTGGTTGGGCGAGCCGGCGGCCGGCAGGCCTGTCAGCGGGAAGACCGGAGGTTCCGTCGTCGTCGTGGTGGCTTGGGCGGTGGTCGTGGACGCCGCCTTCTTGCCTCCGCCCGACGAGCAGGCAGCGGCGACGAGGCCGAGCACGGCGACGGCGGCGAGAGCGGAGAGGTGGCGGCGGATCACAGCTCTTTGAGTACTCGGATGCGCTCGTGCATCGGGGGATACGGGGATGCGATCCACAAGTGAGCGATGGCGCGCGAGTTGAAGCGAACGACGGTGGACGCGGCCTCGATCTTCTCCAAGGCCGAGATGAGGCCGGGAGGGTAGCGGGTGAGGGTCACGGCGGTGACGTCAGCCGCCGACTCTCTTTCCCTGCCGACAGCCCTCGGCACGAGCGACGCGAAGAGCGGGGGCACGACCATGGCGGGCAGGCCGATGAGCGAGACCGCCAGCGTGGACGGGAGCACCTCGTCGTTCTTGATCTGGCTGAGTTGTTGGGCGAGCACTCCTTCCAGCTCGACGCGGTTCAGCATCTCGAGGAGCCCGGTCGTCACCACGATGGCGGCGTGACGAGAATCGCGGCCGGTCGCGAAGGCGTTGGCCGCGGCGTCGTCGACGACGTAGACGGCCGGCTTGGGGAGGCCGGCGGCGATGACGAGGCCTTCGACGAGGTTGTGCAGCCGAGCGAAGCGCTCGGGGTCGGCGGGCTGGGCGTGGGCGAGGCGGAGGGCGAGCGCCTCAGACCTCGAGTACGCGGCGATGGCAACCACCGCGGCGAGGACGACACCGATCGCCAGCCCAACCAGGACGAGGCCCAGCACCGCGCCCACGACGGTCGCCACGACGACGACGACGAGCGCGGCACCGGCGACGAGCTCCATCGACCGCCGCTTGCTGGACGTGCTCTGCTCGGTCAGGGCCTCGGGATCAGAACTGGACCGTGACCGGCCCGCGTGAGGTGTCGTCGGCCTCGAAGTACTCGCGCCCGTGGAACCCGAAGGCGTTGGCGAGCAGGTTGGTCGGGAACGTCTGGATACGGGTGTTCAGCTTGAGCACCTCGTCGTTGTAGAACTGGCGGGCGTAGGCGATGCGGCCCTCTGTGGCCGTGAGCTCCTCCTGCAAGGCCAGGAAGTTCTGGTTGGCCTTCAGGTCCGGATAGGCCTCGGCCACCGCGAACAGCGACTTCAGCGCGGTGGTGATCTGGTTCTCGGCCTGAGCCTGCGCCGCCGGCCCCTGGGCGTTGAGCGCCTGGGCCCGGGCGTTGGTGACGCTCTCGAACGTCTGGCGCTCGTGGGCGGCATACCCCTTCACCGTCTCGACCAGGTTGGGAATCAGGTCGTAGCGGCGCCGGAGCTGCACGTCGATCTGCGCCCAGGCGTTGTCGATGCGGTTCCGCAGCTGTACCAGGCCGTTGTAGGCGAACACGAGGTACAGCAGGAGCAGCACCACCACGGCCACCACGATGAGCAGCGCAATCACGAGTGCATCATACGGCCGGGCTGCAACTTAGATCGGGATGCGCGCGCAAATGACTAGCGCGATCGGGGATGCCGATTTGACCCCTGTGGGCCATGGCCTCCGAGACGCCCATAGCCGAAAGTACGGATTGATCGTGTTTTCGGTGGATCTAGGGAGAACCATGCGTAGAACGAGGATGTTCGGTGCCGCGGTGTCTGTGGCGGCTTTGCTCGGTGCGGCGGCGGCCACGGGTGGCCCGGCCTCGGCGGCGACGTCGGGGGTGGGCACGACCAAGGCGACCACGACGGCACTGAACGTGTCGCTCGGGAGCAACGGCTCCCTGCTCAACCTGCGCCTCGCCGGCGACGACGGCAGCGCCAACATCGACCCGAAGGTGGCCACGCCGTCCTCGGCCGCGAGCTCGCTGGCGCCGTTGACGTCGACCTCCTCGGCGGTGCCGGCTCTGAACCTCTCGCTGCCCAAGGTCAGCGTCTCGTCGACCGGAACCGCCGACAACAAGACGGTGCCTTCGATCGACCTCTCCACGCCCGTATCGTCGGGCGCGATCGCTCCCCTGTCGCTGTCGGCCGTCGTCGACGCCGCCAACGGCGCCACATCCGGCCTCAACAGCACGCTGAGCAACGTCGGCCTGGTGGGCGGGCTGCTGTCGGTCCCGAGCGCGAACTCGAGCTTGGGCGCCACCGCCAAGTCCGGCGACGCCGACGGCCTCCGGGGCGTCAGCATCCCGAGCATCCAGGTGCTGAACCTGGGCGCCGTGCTCCAGGGCCTGGGCGTCAATCCGGCCAACCTGACCGTGGGGCAACTGGGCAACGCCCTCAGCGGCCTGGGGATCACCCTCCCCAACGGGACCGGCACCCTGAGCGGCACCCAGCTGGCGACGCTGGGCACCCAGCTCAACACGCTCTCGGCGGCGACGGGGACGACGCTGCTCTCGTCACTTCCGGCCGACCCAACGTCGACGATCAACGGCCTGCTGCCGACGGGTACGACGCTGCCGGCCGCGCCGACCGTCGCCGACGCCGTCACGGCCATCACGAACCAGCTCCAGAGCCTGCTGCCGACCGCTCTGACCGACCTCGCCGACGCCCCGCTGCTGCAGGTCGACAACCTCGTCGTGGGCATCACGACGAAGGCGGCCGACACCGTGCAGAACTCGGCGGCTGACATCCAGGCGTCGCTGGGCGACATCAAGGTCGGCGCGCTGACCGTCCCCGGCGCCGATTTGGCCGGCGTCGTCACCACCGCGCAGAACACGGTCAACGGCGTCCTGAGCAGCCTCGGTCTCGCCAACAA
>CADDZP010000218.1 GCA_902812475.1 Actinomycetota bacterium
ACGTTCACCCTGATCGGTACCAACTTCAAGCCGGGCGAGACGGTGACGTTCCAGATCCTGTTCCCCGACCCCTCCCACCCGGCGTTCCAGGGCCAGCCGCACAAGGCGACTCCCGACGGGGCCGTGCAGACCACCTACAAGGCCACGGCGGGCAATCCCGACGGCACCTACACCGTCAAGGCGACCGGCGACATGGGCACCGAGGGCCAGAACACCTTCGTGCTCGGCCCCGCCACCGGGACAGCGCCGGTCACGACCGCTCGGTCGACCACAGGGACGACGACGGCGAACGCGAGGTCGTCGACCCCCACGACGCCCACGACCCGCTGACGCGCTGACCCGACCGGGCTACGCGCAAGACCACCCGGTCGTGTCATTCACGTCCGCGGGCTCCGCTGCGATCATCGCTTCAGGAGGGGAGAAGGGTGACGACAGCGCGCAAACGGGGGCGGGCCGGCCGCCGAGTGGCCAGCGTCGCGCGCCCGCTGCTCGCCGCTGGTCTCCTCGGCGCGTTGGGGTAGGCCGCCTTCCAGGGCGTACACCGTTCCGCTGACGCGGGCGACGCCGGCCGCCTCGCCGACCGGGCCCAGATCACCCAGGCGGCCGCCGCCTCGGTCGGCGCATGGCTCGACGCCGGGCTGAAGGAGTCGGCTGCCGTCGCAACGGAGGCCGCCCAGGACGGGCCGGCCCAGGCAGTCGCCGGCTACGCCTCTGGTTCGCACCACGTCTTCCGCGAAGCCTTCGTGGCCGACCGGTCGCTGCACCGCCTCGCCGGCACCCAGCGATACGCGGCGTCCGACAGTTCCCTGCTCTCGTGCCGTGACGCCAGGGGCGCCGTGCTCGACGACGGATTGCGGCGTTTGATCCAGGCCGCCCTCGACAACGGCGCGGCCGTCGTTGCCGGCTTCGACGACCCGTCGTGTGCGCCGGTCGTCGCCACAGCCGCCCCGGGGCCGAACGGGCTGGTCGGCGTCACGATCGCTGATCGTGCCTCGCTCCTTGTCCGTCTCGAGAGCTTGAACGACCTCGCCAACGGCCGCACGTATCTGATCGAGCCGAGCGGCGACGTGGTCGGCGGAGCCGTCGCCCCAGCCTCGGATGAACTGAAGGTTTGGACCGCGGCGCGGCGGTCATCCAACGGCGCCGTGTCCGTGGCGGCGCAAGGCGTCGTGCGGTCGTGGGCCGCACTGCCCGGCGGATGGCACCTCGTCGTCGAGCAGGGGGCCAACGAGTTCTCCGGCGGCGGTGCGCCGCAGCCATCGAACTGGTTCCCGGCGCTGGTCGCCGCCTGCTTCGCGTTGGCGATCGTCGTGGTGGGACTCTTCGACGCCCGGCGACGGCGAGCGCTGGCGCGCGCCGACGAGGACCGGGCCGCCTTCCTCGGCGTCGTCGGCCACGAGCTTCGGACGCCGCTCACCGTCCTGAAGGGTTTCATCGAGACCCTGTCGGCTCGCTGGGACCAGCTCCAGGACGCGCAGCGACAGTCGTTGATCGAGCGGCTGGGCCCGCAAGTGCGCCGGCTGCATCGGGGTGTCGACCGCTTGCTCATCGCCGCCGAGATCCAACGAGGAGCCAACCTGCGCATCGAAGCGGATCCGCTCGACGTCGCAGATGTGGTCGACAAGGTCGTCGAAGGGTTCAGGCCCCTCGCGCCGCTGCACACGTTCGACGTCGACGTCGAGCCGGATTTGGTTGCCATCGCTGACCGCAAGGCGCTCGCCCAGGCCCTCGACCAGCTCGTCGACAACGCCGTCAAGTACTCGCCGGCTGGGGGTGCCGTCGTCATCGGCGGCCGACGCCGAGGTCGGCGGGTGGAAGTTGCCATCGAAGACGAGGGTGTCGGCCTGCCGTCGGACTTCTCGCGCGTCTTCGAGCCACTGACCCAGGGCGAGGACGTCGACACGCGCGTGCACGACGAGGGTGGCATCGGCGTCGGCCTGTACATCGCCCGGGCTCTCGTCGGCGCCATGGGCGGCACCATCCGCGCCGAGCGCCGGTCGCCGCAGCCGGGGACGCGCCTGGTCGTAACGCTGGTTGCTGGCCCGTCACGCCCGGGCGGACGTGAACAGCTGGCACGCGCAGCCCGTGTGCATGGCCCGTCCTGACTACGACAGAAATGGCACGCCGGCGCTATGGATTCAACCGCCCGACACTCCCATAGTCAGACCTGGCTGGTGGCGGTTCACACGAACCTCACGGAGGGAGACAAGGGGAAGCATGCGACGGAAACTCATCATCGCGGCCGTTCCGGCAGCGCTGGTGCTCGGCTTCGCACCAATGACTGCACACGCGGCCGACGGTGGCGGTGGCAGTTCGACCATCACTGCGACGCTGACTGCAAACGCCATCGGCTCTCGGTCGGTCACGCTCGTCAACCCGATCACCCTGTCATCGTTGGCAGGCAGCACGACGCTGAGCAGCAGCTACGGCGTGACGGTCACCGAGGCGACCCGGAGCGGTAGCAACCCATGGTCGGTGAGCGCCGTGTCGTCGGACCTCACCGACGCGACGAGCGACACGATCTCGGCCTCGGCGCTGTCCGTCAGCAACCGGTCGGTGATCCAGACGCTCGGTGGTGGGACCTCCGCGGCGCCGACCGGCTCCGCCGGGCTTGCCTCAGCGGCGACGCTGTGGTCCAACACCGGCCAGGACCCCGCCACGCTGTACTCCGGCGCCTACGTCGGGAGCGGCACGGTCACGCTGGCTCCGCCGGACGGCAGCAAGACCGGTGTCTACAGCGGCACCTTCACGGTGACGCTCACGCAGTAGCACCAGGAGAAGATCAACGATGCGCTCCCACGTCATCGGTTGGCTGGCCGTCCCCGTCCTGGCGGCGGGGATGGCCTTGGCCATACCCGCGTTCTCAACGCCGGCCTTTGCCCAGACGGCACCTCCGACGACGGCCCCCGCCGACCAACCGGCAGCCGGCATCCCGTCGGTCGGCGTCATCCCAGTCGGCACCAAGCCCGACGACCCCAACGGCGGTCAGTGGTTCGTGATGACCCTGTCGCCGGGCGAGTCCGGCACCGCCCAGGCTCGGATCGCCAACCCCGCCGACATCCCCCAGACGGTCAGGGTCTACCTGGCCGACCTCGACTTCAGCACCGACGGCACGCCGAACGTGGCGAATGCCTCCTCCGACGTCGGCACCTGGGGCAAGACCGGGCTCGGCGAGCTCACCATCCCGCCGAAGACCTCTGCGACGGTGCCGTTCACCGTCACCGTTCCCAACAACGCCGATCCTGGTGACCACGTCGGCGCACTCGTTGTCGAGGGCCAACCCAGGAGCAACGGGCCGAACACAGCGTTCAAGGTGGTCACCCGCGTGGCGACCCGGCTCTACGTGACGGTTCCCGGTGACGCAAAGGCAGACTTCGCCATCGCCAAGGTGACGCCGAGCAAGGACTCGAGCCTGTTCACCAAGGAGATCACGACAACCGTCGTCCTGCACAACACCGGGCGCATCCGGTTGCACCCCACGGTCAAGGTCAACGGAAAGATCGCGACCGGGCCGGCGACGCTGCTCTCGCACTCGGTGGAGAAGTACACCGCCACCCAGAAGGTGCCGATGTGGGGCGGGCCCGTTTCGTCGAAGGTCGAGGTGACGACGACCGTCGACCGCGTCGGCAGGCAAGAGGCAGGACCGATCAGGTCCGCAAAGAGCTCGACGTTCGTGATCCCGTACGTGCTGATGATCGGGATTGCTCTGCTGGTCGGGTTGTACCTCCTGGTCCGGTGGCTGTGGCGGAAGCGGGGTGGCAAGTACGCCGCCATCCAGGCCGATCTGGCGCGGTTCGAGCGGCTGTTCGAGCAGCAGCGGGCGGCGGGTGAGGTCACGACGGATACGACCCACGAGGCCGAGCTGGCCATCAAGTCTGCGATCAAGCAGGCCGGCCGGTCGGGTGACAAGGACACCGAGATCAAGCTCCGCGAGAAGTTGGCGGAGCTGCGGGAGCAGGAGGCGGCATCGCCACCGCCAACGTCAGCGCCGGCTCCTGCCCCGCAATCTCCGGCGCCCGCGGCGGCGGCGTCGAACCCACAGCCGGCGTCCGTCGTCGCGGTGCCGCCGGTGACTGCATCGGCAGCGAGCGCCGGCAATGGCAACGGCAACGGCGATGGCAACGGCAACGACGCGGCTCTCGTCGCCATCCTGCGGGCGCTCGCCGTGGCGCCGCCGGGCGGTCAGCGCTTCTCGCTGATCAAGGCCGCCCGCCACTGCGGCCGTGCCGCCATCGAGGCCCGTCCTGAGGAGCTGGCCGCTCTTCCCGACGACGTGCGCATCCGTCTGCTGCGGGGCGCCCCACTGAGCGCCAGCCAAGCGAGATCGCCTGACCAAGGCAACGGAGGGGGGCGGGATGGGAGCGCCCCGTCCCCCTCCGGTTATCGCTAGTTCGTCGTCGGGTCGTCGGGATAGGTGGCGAACAGCTTGAGGCGTCCGCGTTGGCGGCGGAGCACACGTTGCCAGAGCGTGTCTGGCTCGTCGGCGAAGACGTCGGCCTCGTCGGCGTCGACGACGAACCAGGCACCCGACTCGATCTCGTCCTCGAGCTGGCCGGTCGTCCAGCCCGAGTAGCCGGCGAACAGGCGCACGGTGTCGACCGACGGCACGAGCACCTCGGGGTCGCGGCTGAGATCCAACGCCCCGACGGTGCCCACGACCGGAACCCAGCCGTCGGCCTCGGCGTTGGCGACGCGCGCCAGGCAGATGGCGGCTTCGGGGCTCACGGGCCCGCCGACGAAGACGACGGGCGGCGACGCCGCATAGCGGGCCCACTCCGGCAACGCCCCCTCGACGTCGGTGGTACTCGGCCTGTTGAGGACGACGCCGAACGCCCCCGCGGTGTTGTCGTGCTCGATGACGAGGACGACGCTGTGATCGAAGATGCCGTCGCTGATCGCCGGGGTGGCAATGAGCAGGCGTCCCTTGAGCGACGTCTCGAGCATCGCGTAGATGATTACCCGAAGCCGACGTTCAGGTGCGCCGCTTGCGACCCCGGGCTGCGCCCGAGCGCTCGATGGCCAGCTCGTTCGTTCCCAGGTACGACGCCACGACTTCCGGATCTTCGAGCACCTCCGCCGGCGCGCCCGACGCGATCACCCGCCCGAGGTGCAGGCAGACGAGCTCGTCGGCGATCGACGTGACGAGCGGGATGTCGTGCTCGATGACGGCCAAGCTGGCGCCCGTCGTGTCCCGAAGCTGCATGAGCACCTCGGCCAACGCTTCGGTCTCACGTTGGGCGATCCCCGACGACGGCTCGTCGAGCAGCAACACCTTCGGCTCATGGGCGATGGCGCAGGCCAGCTCGACGATCCGTCTCGTACCTGTCGACAGCTCGGAGATGAAGGCGTCGCGGTAGCGGTCGAGCCCCATGGTGTCGAGCAGTTCCTCGACCCGCTCCGCCACCTCACCCTCGGATTCCACAACGGCGCCGACCCGGAAGGCGCACGCCGTCGGTTCGCGGACGCCGACGTGGCGCTCGAGTGCGGTGGCCAACGTCTCGGTCACCGTCATCGACGGAAAGAGGCGCGCATCCTGGAACGAACGGCCCAGACCACGTTCGGCCCGGGCCGGCGCGCCGAGGCCGGTGACGTCGCGGCCTTCGAGGACAACGTGGCCGGAGTTGGCGGCGAGGAACCCCGAACACAGGTCGAAGAGCGTGGTCTTTCCGGCGCCGTTGGAGCCGATGATGCCGAGGATCTGCCCGTCGTCGACGCGCAGATCGACGTCGTCCACGGCAGTGACCCCTCCGAAGCGGCGGGCGAGGCTGCGGACCTCCAGACGGGCGTGGCCGTTGGCCGCGCGCTTGACGCGCCGTCGCTTGGCGTTGGTGCGTGCCTGCGTCTTCGTCTGGGACAGGAACACGGATCGCAGCAGATCGGGACGGTCGACCAGGTCGGCCGTGAGGCCGCTGAAGCGGACCTGGCCCTTCTCCATGAACGTGGCCCGCGACGCGATGCCCGTCGCCACGTTCACCGACTGCTCGACGACGACGATCGACGTCCCGTCGGCGTTGATCTGGCGCACGACGTCTATGAGCGTGGCGACGACGGTTGGCGCCAGCCCCAGTGAGAGCTCGTCGATCAGCAACACCCGCGGCCGGCACAGCAGCGCTTGGGCGAGCGTCAGCATCTGTTGCTCGCCACCGGACAGGTTGGCTGCCTTGGTGTTCAGCCTGCGCTCGAGCGCCGGGAACAGCTCGAACACGCGGGCGCGTGCCTGGTCGACGAACTGCTGGTCGCCCTTGTTGAGCC
>CADDZP010000219.1 GCA_902812475.1 Actinomycetota bacterium
CCGCACCGTCTCCCTCGGGGACCTCGCCCGCCTGCCACTGCTCGGCGGACACGGCCTCGCCGCCCTCGGCCGGCTGCCAGACGAGCTCACCCGACGCGTTCTCGACCCACTCGCCCTCGGCCCACTCCTGGTTGGCGTAGGCCTCCTCTTCGGCCAGCTGGGTCTCGCTCTTGATGTCGACGCGCCAGCCGGTGAGGCGGGCGGCCAGGCGGGCGTTCTGGCCCTCCTTCCCGATGGCCAGCGACAGCTGGTAGTCGGGGACGATGACCTCGGCCGTGCCCGTCTGCTCGTCGATGCGCACTTCCTTGACCTTCGCCGGCGACAGCGCCTTCATCACGAACTCGGACGGCTCCTCGGAGAAGGGCACGATGTCGACCTTCTCACCGCGCAGCTCGTTGACGACCATGCGGACGCGCGCACCCCGGGCGCCGACGCAGGCGCCGACGGGGTCGACGTTGGGGTCGTTGGACCACACGGCGATCTTGGTGCGGTGCCCCGGCTCGCGGGCCACGGCCTTGAGCTCGACGACGCCGTCGCTGATCTCGGGCACCTCGAGTTCGAACAGCCGCTTGATGAGGCCCGGGTGGGTCCTCGACACAACGATCTGCGGGCCCTTGGTCGTCTTGCGCACCTCGACGATGTACGCCTTGAGGCGGGCGTTGCGGTCGTAGTGCTCGTAGGGCACCTGCTCGGCCTGGGGAAGCAAAGCCTCCACCCGGCCCAGATCGAGGAGGGTGTAGCGCTGGTCCTTCTGTTGGATGATGCCGGTGACGATGTCGCCTTCGCGGCCGGCGTACTCCTCGTACTTGATGTCGCGCTCGGCCTCGCGGATGCGCTGGAGGATGACCTGCTTGGCCGTCTGGGCGGCGATGCGGCCGAAGTCCTCGGGCGTGTCCTCCCACTCGCGGACGACGTTGCCGTCCTCGTCGAGCTCCTGGGCATAGACGTGCATCTCGCCGCTGTCGGGGTCGATGGTGACGACCGCCTCCTCGGCGGCGCTGGGCATGCGCTTGTAGGCGGACACCAGGGCGTTGGCCAGGGCGTCGAGCAGGGTGTCCATCGAGACGCCCTTCTCGCGCTCGAGGACCTGCAGGGCCTCCATCAGTTCGAAGTTCGTGGCCACTACGCACCCCCTTCGGGGGCGCTTGGGGCCAAGCGCCGCTCTGTATCTGGTGCTGCGCTCCTCCGCTTCGCGTCGGTGCGCGCGCGCCGCGCCCCTGCCTTGGACTTCTTGGCTTTGTCCTTCGCCTTGCCACGCTCGGCCGGCTCCCACACGAAGACGGTGCGGGCCTTCTCGACGTCGTCGTAGGAGAGGCGGCGTCCGGCCACCACGAAGCCCTCGTCGTCCGCGCTCTCGAGGACGCCTTCGACGCGACGGTCACCATCGACATCGGGCTTGGTCTTCACGGCCACGTCCGCGCCGACGAAGCGCTGAAAGTGCGCAGGGGTCCGGAGCGGCCGCTCGAGGCCCGGGCTCGACACCTCGAGGGTGTAGCGCCCGGGGACGGGGTCGTGGCGGTCGAGGGCGTCGGAGACGACCAGGGTGGCTTCGCTGACCGTGTCGAGGTCGATGCCACCGGGGCGGTCGACGGTCACACGGAGGGTGGCGCCGAGCTGCTCGACGTCGATGACCTCGACGTCGTGGGGGGCGAGCAGAGGCTCGACCAGTTCGTGCACTCGCTTCGTGACGCTCAGGTCGGCCACCTCCTCTCTCCTTTCAGCAAACAAAAGCGTGGGCCAGAAGCCCACGCCCATCCACCCGCGCAAAGACGAACAGAACAGAAGCCAGTATACGCGGGGGACGGTTAGAAGTCAGTCGAGCAGAACGGCGGATCGGCGGCGCCGAACAGGAGATCGGCCCGCGCCAGCCCACCGGGGCGGGTCTCCTCGACGCGCCCCGCCTGGGCCAGTGCCGTCAGCGCCACCCCGCCCAGGTACGCCGAGCCCAGGGCGGCCACCGGCAGGGTCACGTCGGGATCGGCGTTGGTGCGCCGACAACGAGCGCCGTCGGGGCCGGCGTCCAGTTCGTAGCGCCCCTCGTTCTCGGGCAGGAAGGCGTCGACGACCTGGAGGACGACCCGGTCAGCGACCCGGTACCGCCGGGCCTCGAGCGCCCGGGCGACGTCGATGAGGCGCACCCACAGGAAGTCGGACACCGTCCTCGTGCGCAGGCGGCGCGGGTCCCGCAGCCGCCAGCGCATCGGCTCGTTGGTGGGGATGTTCTCGAAGCGCACGGTGGCGACGAGGTCGACGTCGAGGCAGTAGCGCCACAGGGCGGCGCGCACCGTGGGACTGCTGGCGGCCAGCTGGTTCACGCGCATCGTGTAACCGGGGATGTTGTCCGGCCAGCCGTGCTCCAAGCGATAGCTGGCGTACCCGGCGTCCGCGCCGTCGTGACACACGACGTGGAACAGCTCGCTGCCACCTTCGTCGCGGGCCCACTCCGGGTCACGGATGAACTGGTGCCACCATCCGTCGGGCCGGCTGATCTCGCCGGGCTGCACCCGGCGCACCTGGTCGAAGATGTCCGGCAGCACCTTGGCCGCTTCGGTCTTGTCGACGAGCCGGAGGGGCGCGCGCTGGCCCAGTGAGTCGACGAACACCCCGTGGGCCCGCTCCAGCTCGGCGGCGGCGCTCGTCGTCGCCCACCCATAGCCGAAGCGCCCGTAGATGACGCTCTCGGCGGCGAGGAGCGTCGCCACCGCCTCACCGCGGCCACGAAAGTCGTCCAGCTGGCGGCGCATCAACGCCGTCATCAGCCCTCGACGGCGGTGGGTGGGCAGCACGCCGACGGCAGTCACGCCGGGTGCGTGGACTTCGCGGGGGCCGGGCACGGTGAGGTCCATGTCCCAGTCGCCCGCCGTGGCGACGACGCGCCCTTCCTCGAAGGCGGCGATGGAGTTCCACGCGCCGTACCGCTGCGACTGGACCTTCATCTCCTCGTCGCTGACCTGCACGCCGAAGGGGATGTGCTCGACGCGGATGTACTCCGGCCACTCCTCGGCGGTCACGGGCCGAATGTCGACATCCACGATCGTCGACGCTACGCCCCACTTCTGGATTCTCGGCGCAGAAATGCTCGCTATCCGCACATTTCTGCGCCGAGAACGAGAGGTGGATGGGCGGCCGGAGCGGTCAGGTGGTCTTGCGGATGAGATCGACCTTCTGGTCGACGGCGTTGGGGTCGTCGCCCTGGACCGACAACAGCTCCTGGCGGTCGCGCTCGGCCTCGGCCGCGGCGGTGGGGTCGGCGGCGGCGAGGCGGGCTTCGACGCCCTCGGCCACGAGCCGCTCCGCCTCCTCGAGCAGGGCGGCGACCATCTCGTCCTCGGGGACGACGCGGATGACCTCGCCTTTGACGAACAGATGACCACGGCGGCGGCCGGCGGCGATGCCGAGGTCGGCGCCGCGCGCCTCGCCCGGCCCGTTGACGACGCATCCCATCACCGCCACCTGAATGGGGAGGTTGCGTTCCCCGAGGGCGGCCTGTGCTTCCTGCGCCACCTTGATGACGTCGACCTCGGCCCGGCCGCACGACGGACAGGCGATGAGGTCGAGACCCTTGCGCTCACGCAGTCCCATCGCCTCGAGCAGCTGGCGGCCGGCGCGCGCCTCCTCGACGGGGTCGGCGGTCAGCGAGTAGCGGATGGTGTCGCCGATACCCTCGGACAGGAGGGTGGCGATCCCGGCGGTGGCCTTGATCAGGCCCTGTGGCGGCGGCCCCGCTTCGGTGACACCGAGGTGCAGCGGATAGTCGACGCTGTCGGCCAGCTGTCGGTAGGCCTCGATCATGAGCGGCACGTTCGACGCCTTGACCGAGATCTTCACGTCGTCGAAGCCGACCTCGGCGAAGTAGGCCAGCTCGCGCTGGGCCGACTCGACGAGGGCCTCGGGCGTGGCCCCGCCGTGCTTCGCGTACAACTCGGGGTCGAGCGACCCGGCGTTGACGCCGATCCGAATCGGCACCCGGCGGGCCTTGGCCTCCTCGGCGACCAGCTTGATGTGCTCGGGCTTGCGGATGTTGCCCGGGTTCAGGCGCAGGCAGTGCACGCCCGCTTCGAGAGCGGCCAGCGCCAGCTTGTGCTGGAAGTGGATGTCGGCGACGATCGGCACCGGCGACCGGGGGACGATCTGGGCCAGCCCCTCCGCCGCCTCCTCTTCGTTGCACGTGCACCGCACGATGTCGGCGCCCGCACCGGCCAGCTCGTAGATCTGCGCCAGCGTGCCGTCGACGTCGGCCGTCTTGGTGACCGTCATCGACTGCACCGAGATCGGCGCCCCCCCGCCGACCGCCACGTTCCCAACCTGGATCTGGCGTGTCTGCCGACGCTGGTACATCGGCATCAGGCTAAGTCAGTGGAAGGGGTTGGCGATGGGGCGGACGATGTCGAGGTAGACGGTCATCGCCCCGAACAGCAGGAGCACCGTGACGACGGCGGCGGTCAGCGGCAGAAGCTTGGCGACGTCGGCCTGGTAGCGCCGGCCCTTCCGGGACCGGATGCGCTCGTAGGTGGCGATGGCGACGTGGCCGCCGTCGAGAGGCAGGAGCGGGACCATGTTGAAGAGCCCGATGAACAGGTTGATGGCCACCAGAAGCACCAGGAGGTCCAGCCAGCCGTGTTCGGCGGCCTGCCCGGCCACGCGCACGAAGCCGACGATCGACACAGGCCGGTCGGCCTGCTTGCCCGACACCGCCCCGCGGCCTGACAGCTGGGAGGCGTAGTCCTTGACGTGGCCAGGCGAGAAGACCGAACCCAGCGCTCCGAGGGTGAGCCACGTGTCGTGCCCGAGGTCGCGGCCCGCGTTCCAGAAGGCGGCCGGCAGCCCCACCGTGTTCGGCACCTCCCTGGGGGCGATGCCGATGGCGACGCCCTGCTGGCCCTCGAGGACGATGGTGGCGGGGACGGCGCTCAGCTTCAGCAGGGTGTTGCCGCGCTGGACGATGAACTCGACGGGCTTGTTTTCGTGGCTCTTGATGTAGGGCGAGATCTCGTCCCAGTTGTGCACGACGTGTCCGTCGATGGCCAGGATGTGGTCGCCCACGCGGAAGCCGGCCTTCTGGGCCGGGCTCAACTCGCCGCCCTTGGCTCCGGCGCCGAACACCGTGCCGATCGTGGTCGTCGGCTTGGGGAACCCGACGGCGCTCCAGATCACGACGAGCAGCACGAAGGCGATGAGGAAGTGCATCGCCGAGCCGGCGACGGCGACCGACATCCGGCGCGGATACGACTTCTGCCGATACGTGCGAGCCTCGTCGGCCGGGTCGACCTGCTCGAGGTTGTTCATCCCGATGATGCGGACGTAGCCGCCGGCGGGAATGGCCTTGATGCCGTACTCCGTCTCGCCCTTCTTGATCGACCACAGGCGGGGGCCGAAGCCGAAGAAGTACTCGGTGACCTTCATGCCCGCCCACTTGGCGGTGAGGAAGTGGCCGAACTCATGGAGCATGACGATGGCGACCAAGGCACCGATCACGCCGAGGAACGGCGAGAAGCCGGTGACGATCGCCAGTACGAGCACGATGACGACGAAGTAGCCGAGCCGCAGCAGGCGCTCGCGGTTGTCGAGCTCGACGGGCTTGTCGGCCTTGTCGGTCTCGGGTGTCTCGCGTCGGTTCAGCAACTGAGTCATGGGGGCAATTACCGCGCTCTCTTCTGAACTACCCGCCTCGCCCGCTCACGAGCTCGCCGGTCTGCATCGATCACAACGTCGACACTGTTCGGCATCGTTCCGTCGTGATCCTCCAAGACTTCACGGATCGTGTCGGCAATCGCGCTCCACGCGATAACACCGTCGAGGAACGCTGCCACGGCGACCTCGTTGGCGGCATTCAGCCACGCCGGAGCGGTTCCTCCGGTTCGCCCGGCCTGGTAGCAGAGGTCGAGGCAGGGGAACGCCTGGCGGTCGGGCGCCTCGAAGTCGAGTCGTCGGCCCCCCGTCCAGTCGAGGGCCCCGAACGCCGTTCCGCTGCGGTCGGGGTAGGCGAGGGCGTAGCCGATGGGCAGACGCATGTCGGGGTTCGACAGCTGGGCCACGGTGGCGCCGTCGGTGAACTCGACCATCGAGTGGACGACCGACTGGGGGTGGACGACGACGTCGACCTGGTCGTAGCCGACGCCGAACAGCTCGTGGGCCTCGATGACCTCCAGACCCTTGTTCACCAGCGTCGACGAGTCGATGGTGTTCTGCGGGCCCATGTTCCACGTCGGGTGGGCGAGCGCCTCCTCGACGGTGACGCCGACGAGCT
>CADDZP010000220.1 GCA_902812475.1 Actinomycetota bacterium
CTCGTCGCTCAGCTCGACGGCGACCTCGGCGGGTTGCTGCGCGGCGGTGACCGCTTCGTCGGCCAGGCCCTCACAGGCGAGCAGCACCCGGGCCAGGTCGCGCTTGACCACGTCCTCGGACAGGCCGACCTCCTCCGCGGCGGCCTTCACGAACACCGCCCGCGCCCGCGCGCTGTAGAGGTCGAGGGTGTCGACGTGGAACACCTGGCCATGTCGCTCGTCGGGGCGGGACACCAGCACGTTCAACCGCAGCAGGTCGAAGCTCGACACCTTGTCGAGGCCGCGGATGCGCCAGCGGCGATCGCCCAGCCGGAACGTCGCCTCACCCATGCCCGTGATCTCCGGCGCGGGCAGCCCAGCGGTCGGCGCCGGCGACACCGCGCCCGGCTCCACCGGCGCGCTCGGCGTCAGTGGCTGGGAGGGTTCGGCGGCGAAAGAAGGAGGCTCCGGTTCGGGTGGTTGCTCGACAGGGCCGGCATGACGGCGGTCGGCGGGCCCGGGCCCCGATCCCATCCACGCCGCCTTGCGGATGTAGCGGCCCAACACCTCGGTCGGATGCGTGGCGTCACAGGCCACGTCGTTGGCGTCGGCGTCCCTGGGGAACTCGATGCGGAAGCACTCGACCCCGCTCGACATGAGCGTGGCCGCGATCTTCTTCGCCGCCTTGTCGCCGGCGTCGTCCCGATCGAAGGCAAACAGGACCCGGCGCACGTGGTGGCGCTCGAACACATGGAAGTGGTCTTGGCCGAAGCCTTCGGTGCCGTAGGCAGCGGTGACGTGGCGGAATCCCGCGCACCAGAACGTCAACGCGTCGAGCAGCGACTCGCAGACGATGATCTCCTCGGAGGCGGCGACTGCGGCCAGGTTCCACACGCCGGCGTGGGGGCCGGGCAGGTAGAGGTGGGTCGGCGTCCCGGGGCGCAGGTCGTCGCGCACCTTGCGGCCATAGAGCTCCACCACGCGTCCGGCCTCGTCGAACACGGGGACCACGATCGAGCCGTTGAAGTGCTCATGGCCCGAGGCCCGCAGCACGCCGAGGCGCTGCAGGCGGCCCCGCACCTCGGCGCCTTCTTTGCGTTGCTTGTTAGGCAGGCGGTAGCCGAGGGTGCGGTTGGCGAACCCGAGCCTGAACGTGTCGAGGGCCTCGGCGTGGTCGATGCGTCGGGCCTGCAGGTAGCCAAGCGCCTCGGGTGACTCCAACAGCGTCTGGTGGTAGAAGGCGACGACCTGGGCCAGCAGCTCGACGTCGCCGGCGCTGCGATCGAGCGGTGAGGGCAGCTTGCGCACCGTCGAGCGCTGGGGTGCCGGCCCTTCCCGTTGCTCGGTCGCCACCCGGCCGTCGCGCAGCAGCTCCACCGCGTGGCGGAACGACACGCCCTCAGTGCGCATCACCCAGTCGATGACCGACCCGCCCGCGGCGCACGCTCCCAGGCAGTGCCAGAGGTTCTTCTTGGGCGACACCACCAGACTCGGCTCGTGGTCGTCGTGGAACGGGCACAGGCCCAGAAGGTCGGCGCCGTGTCGGCGCAGCTCGACGCCCGAAGCTTCGACCAGGCGCTCGAGGGCCACCTCGGTCTTTAGCCGCTCGATCTCCGCCTCCGGGATGCGAGCCACCCGCCCCTCCTCCCGACCAAAAAAAACTTCCTGTAGCTCAGATGACATGCTGAATATGGCATAGATAGCATGTCAAGGACCAGAGGGTGGGCGGGAAAGGCAAGCAGGGAGGGTCCGGGTGGCCGCACAATGGGGCTGGCACATCGACCAGGAGGGCCAGGAGGCCATGCCCCTCGGGGAGCGGATCCGCAGCCTGCGCAAAGAAGCCGGGTGGTCCCAGGCGGAGCTGGCGGACAAGATCGGCGTCGACGCCGGGCGGGTCTCCCGCTATGAGGCCGGGCGCATCACGCCGTCGGCCGAAGCCCTGGTTCGGCTGGCCGACGTGTTGAACGTCTCCATCGACCACCTCCTCGTCGAGGGCGTCCCCCGACGTCCCCTGCACTCGGCCGAAGACGCCCTGGGCGACCGCCTGGCCGATGTGGGCGAGCTGGGCGCCGAGGACCTGCACCTCGTGCTGAGCTTCATCGACGCCCTGGTCACCAAGAACCGCCTCAAGGCCCTGGCGGGCGGGATCAGCTGAGTCGACCGGTCAAGACCTTCTCGACGGCCCCTGCTCCGAGCAACCCATCCTTGGGACCTTGCTCACCTGCGCCCGGATCGATCTGCTCTTCGCGCACAACCTTGTTCGGGTCGTTGTCGTCGTAGAACACGCGGAACGATCGGCCCGTGAGCTCCTCGTAACGGACGAACACCGGCATCGGCCAATCGTGCCGATCCCAGCCCGGGACGCTGCCGACGACTGGCCACTTGCTCTGGGTGAGGCCCAGGTGCCCGAACTTGCGCACCATGACCGCGTCCGTCGGCTTCAGATCAGCGACCTCGCTGATCGTTGGCGGCGCGTCCCGCTTCGGCCCGAAGAAATAGCCGAGCAGCACGCCGTCGGGATTCGCTCGGGCGATCACGCCGACTCCGAACCCACCATCCCGAAGTGGCACGGCGAACCAGTCGCCCTCGGCGTACTTGACCTTCGGCATCAGAACCCCAAACGATCGAGGAAGTCTTGTGCCGCCTGCATGTAAGTCGGCAGGTTGGGGTTCGAGGGACTGATCGCCCTGATCTTGTTGAAGCCGCCGTTCTCCAGCTGAGCGCCGGGGTACCGGTCATAGAGCATCTGCTCGAGGCCGCGCTGCTCGGCATAGACGTCAGTGCGGTACTCGACCTGGAACTCCAGATCCCCGAGAACAGGATCGTTGGCGTGCTGGACGGCTCGCTGCGCGAGGTCACCGCTCCGGCCGGTGCGGAGTACCTCACCCGTCTCCGGATCCCGAAGTGAGTACACCCCACCACGAGCCTCAGCGACTGTGCTCGCGCCGGCTTCCGTTTCTGCGGCAACAGAAGAACCCGATGCCGTCTGGTCGTAGTTCGGCGCTCTCGCCCGACGATCACCTGCGAGAACGTCGGGATGTGTGCCGACGACGTGGCTGGCCGCGACCGGGATGGCCGCGACCCGGTTTTCCGGACCCGGAAGCTGCGACGCGGTCGCGTGCGGTCCGAACACGCCAACGAGCGCGACGACGATCGGGGCGACGACGGCGAGGATCGAAGCGGCCGCCGCGGCCGGACGGAGCCTCCTCGCAGCGGGCGGCCTCGTCCTCATCGCCGACAGTCTCGCAGCCGGTGCGGAGACTCCTGGCGATCCCGGCCCGGGCCCAGCAGGCGGCGAAAGAAGGAGGGCGGGCGACCCCTGGTGCATTGGTGTGGAGGTTGCTGATCCGTCCGGGAGGGCGCTGCTGAACACCCTGTGTAACTTGTGTGACCGCCGCGGAGGGGGGCTCGGGGAAGCGACGATCGAAGACCGCGCGAGGGTGTCGACGCGTAGACACTCAGGCCTGAGTGCAAGTCTGTGTCGCTGATAGGGACGGTCCGGCGGGTGCGACTCGTGTCGGCATCCAGGCTGTCAGCAACCGGCCCAAAAAGGACGGCAATCAGCCGGTGGCGGCGTGGTCCTCGGGCGGGCGGTTCTCTTCTTGTTCTTCGAGGTCGAGAACAGTGAGCAGCTCGTCGACGTTGTCGTCGTCGCCGGGGATGGCCAGGGAGGGGTGGTTGGCCGAGCGGTGGCGGGTGTTGGTGGCACCGGGATGGGTGGCGGCGTGCACGGCCTGGAGGGCCCGGATCGAGACCTGGGCGTAGATCTGGGTGGTGGACAGCTCGGCGTGGCCGAGCATCGCTTGGATGTAGCGGATATCGGCGCCGCCTTCGAGCATGAGGGTGGCCATGGTGTGGCGGAACAGGTGACAGGCGCCGGACTTGTTGACGTCGGAGTCGGTGACGTAGCGGCGGGCGATCTGGGTGAGGCGGTCGGGTGAGAAGCCGCAACCCTCGGCCGAGACGAACATGGCGCCGTCGTCGGGTTCGACCACGAGCCCAGGCCGGACCTCGGCGAGGTAGCGACACACCCAGGTGACGGCCCGGGAACCGATGGGGACCATGCGGTCCTTGCGGCCCTTCCCTTGGCGGACGAGCAGGGTGGAGCGCTCCACGTCGAGGTCGAAGATCGACAGGTGGGCCAGCTCACCCCGGCGGATGCCCGTCGAGTAGAGGACCTCCAACATGGCCCGGTCCCGGACGCCGGCGGGATCGTTCAGGTCGCACATGGCCAGCACTGCTTCGGCTTCCGCCGCGGTGAGGGCTGGGCGGGGCAGGCGCTTCTCGACCTTGGGCAGCTCGAGCTCCGACGCCGGGTTGTAGAGCACGACGTTGGCCCGCGCCGCCCACCGGAAGAAGGCCCGCACCGGCAACAGGCGCTGGGACTGGCTGCGGAAGCTGAGCGGGTCGCCGTTGGCCTTGCGGTAGTGGAACAACCAGCGCTGGTAGCGCTCCAGCATGGGCCTGGTCACCTCGACCGGCCGGGTCACGCCCCGCTCGCCGAGCCAGTCGACGAGGGCGGCCAGCTGGCCCCGGCGGTTGGCGATGGTGCGTGGCGAATAGCCGTGCGATCCCATCCAGTCGCAGAACTCGTCCACCAATCTCGGCCAGCCGGCCACGTCGGTGGGGTCGCCGGCGACGCGGTGGGGGGTGTGCTGTCCGCGCCGTCCCATCAGCCCGCCCGTCGCGTGTGTGCGACCACGACGTCGTGGTTGTCGTCGGGAGCAGCGCCGTTCCTGTTCGCGTCGACATCGAGAGGTGAGACGTCCTCGCCGAGCAGGCCATTCGTGTCCGCGTGGCCGCCCCGACCGGGGGGCGACTGGCCCCCGACCGGGGACCGACCGGGCACCGACCGTTCACCATCCGGCCCCGACCGGTTGTCGTCGTAGGTGAGCGTCGTCGGGTCGGTGAGGCCGACGAAGAAGCGTTCGCCGTCGCGGCCGGTGCCGTCCCACACCAGCTCGTAGACGAAGCCGCCGCCGCGCTCGGCGCGGTAGGCCAACACGAGCTCGAGCTCGACCAGTCGGGCCAGGTGGACCTTGAGCTGAGTGTCGCCCCAGCCGGTGTGCTCTCGGAGCTGGCGGCGGGTGAAGCGAACCTGGTCGCGCTCGATCTCCTCGGCGGCGGCCCGTTCGGCGACGATGCCGTCGAGGACGTCCAACAGCCGCCGCGTCCCCGGCGGCAGCTCGTCGAGGCTGCGGCCCAGCACCTCATGGGCCAGGAGGTTCGCCAAGGCGACGTCGTCAACGCTGGCCTCGATGTAGGCGACCCGCCGCCCCGCCGGCGTCGTCGTGTGCTTGCGGGTGCGCTGATGCTGGTGCAGCAGGGCGACGGCGCGGATCAACGTCAGATACTTCACGTGATCACGACGCGTCCTCGTGCGACCGTCGGCGAAGGTGAGCTGGCGGGCGAAGGGGTTGACCACCAGCACCGGCTCCAACAACCGCTGCGCGTCCTGGTGGACCTTCAACACCCGGGCCCGTTCCTGGTCGGCGAGCAGGCCCTCCAAGGTCTGCCGCGCCCGTTGGCGCTCGTGGATGGCCCGGGTCTGGTCGCGGTCCTCGTCGACGGTGAGGACGACGCAGCGGTTCAACAGCTCCTCGTCGACGTCGATCGCTGTCGTGGTCAGCATGATGGCGACCGGTCCGACCACCCGGTAGGTGTGGGTGATGAGGCGGCCGGTGGCGTTGTCCTTCCCCGTGCTGGCGATCGACAGCTCTCCCTCGGACTGCAGCAACTTGAGGGCGTAGGCGGCCCGCTCGGCCCCTTCCTCCTCGGCGACAGCGAGCACCTTTCCGGCCAGGTCGGCCTCGCCCATGTAGAAGAGGCTCTGGCCGGTCATGGCACTGAACTTGATGCGCTCCTCGGCCGGCACCATGGCCAGCACCGCCTCCATCAGCGCGCTCTTGCCCGCCGCGCTCGTGGACTGCACGATCACCGCCAGCGGCGTGTCGAGCTTGCGGGACACCGCCGCGAGGTAGCCGAGGAGGCAGTTGGTCGCCTCGCCCACGACGCCGGCGCGGGCGAAGTCGTCGATGATCCGCTCGATCAGGTTCGGGTCTCGCAGCAGCTCGAGGGCGGCGGCCCGTTCCTCGTCGCTCAGCTCGACGGCGACCTCGGCGGGTTGCTGCGCGGCGGTGACCGCTTCGTCGGCCAGGCCCTCACAGGCGAGCAGCACCCGGGCCAGGTCGCGCTTGACCACGTCCTCGGACAGGCCTACCTCCTCCGCGGCGGCCTCCACGAACACCGCCCGCGCCCGCGCGC
>CADDZP010000221.1 GCA_902812475.1 Actinomycetota bacterium
CCAGAACACCGCCTCCGCAACCCTGAAACACCGCGCCCCCTACGTGCCGTCAGAGGGCACCGCGAACGCGGACGGGATGGGAGCGAGGGACGGGCCTTGGTGAGCATGCGATCGTCGTTGATGTGCACGGCACATCGCACAACCCCGCGCGATTCGCTGTGGCACGCGTGTGGCACGCCGCAGTGTTCTGTCAAGCGAGGCTCAGCAGCTGGTGCCTCTGACCTGCGCCTTTGACAGTCAACGCGTCAAGGACCTCTACCTTCGCAACGTAGAAGTCGTGGGTTCAAGTCCCATCACCTCCACCGAGCCGCCTTTGAAGATGGCGGGGCCGTCGATGCCGCTCGCAACTCGCAAGCGGGCGCAGTAGGGCTCTTCGGATTTCAGCGGGGAGCGTCCCGTTGACGGGGGTCACCCAAAAATGAACAAAGGCGCTTCAGGCTTGTGGTGTGAGCCAACAATCAAGAAGCACCTTTGTCCTTCGCGAGGCTAACGAGATCCTTCAGGCTCTGGTGGGTCTGAAAGACGTTCGGGTCCTGCAATACGAGCGGCGGGGCCCCGACGTGGAGCTGATGGTCGAGCAGGTCGTCGAGGACGTGCGCTGCCCGGGCTGCGGAGGTCCCGCCCAGGTGAAGGAACGTCCGGTGGTTCGCTACGTCGACCTCCCCGTCTATGGGGCGCCCATGCGCCTGGCCTGGCGAAAGCACCGGATGCGCTGCCCCCAGCCAGGCTGTCCGGTTCGCAGCTGGGTGCTTTCTGATCACCGGATCGCAGCCAAGAACTGTCTGCTCACGACCAGGGCCGCCAAGTGGGCCACGGTCCAGGTCGGCACCGGCCGGACGGTCTCCGAAGTGGCGAGCGAACTCGACTGCGACTGGCACACCGTCAATGACGCCGTGACCACCTACGGCCGAGCCCTCCTCGCCGCCGACCGCAAGCGGCTGAACCGCACGAGCGCCATCGGCTTGGACGAGACCGCCTTCGTCAAGGCCGGCGCCCGCAACCGCAAGGACTACGCCACCACCGTCGCCGACGTCGACAACCACCAGATCATCGACATCCTGCCCAGCCGCGACTACGCCGAGGTGGCCGCCTGGATCGACAAGCAGCCGCCGGCCTGGAAGGGCCGGATCCGCTTCGGGGCCCTGGACATGTCCGACGCCTACGCGGCGGTGTACTCGGTCGTGCTGCCCAACGCCGCCCAGGTGGTCGACCCCTTCCACGCCGTTGCCCTGGCCAACCGCTGCCTCGACGACGTCCGCCGCCGGGTCCAGAACGAGCAGCTCGGACACCGCGGTCGCCGCGACGACCCCCTCTTCCAGGTGCGGCGGCTGCTGGTGCGGGGCGAGGAGCGCCTGGGCCCCGAGGCCGCTGGGCGCCTGGTGTCACTGCTCGAGCTCGGCGATCCGGGCGCCGAGGTGGCCATCGCCTACCGGGTCAAGGAGCGGCTGCGCGACTTCTACGCCACCGCTGACCCCGACGAGGCCCGCACGCTGTTGGAGGAACTGAAGCGCCACTGCCTCAAGCGCGCCATGCCGCCGGAGATCCAAAAGCTCGGACGGACCATCCGCAAGTGGTTCGACAAGCTGTGCAATTACCACCTGGCCAAGGTGACCAACGGGCCCACCGAGGCGCTCAACAACCTGGTGAAACGCATCAAGCGGATCGGCTTCGGATTCCGCAACTTCGAGAACTACCGGATCCGGGCGCTTCTCTATGCCGGCAAACCGAACTGGCGGGTGCTGGGCTCGATCGTGGTCCGATGAGCGCACGGCTCCCCGCTCAGATCCGAAGAGCCCGCAGTAGGGCACATGACGAGTGAGGCAGTGACCGGAACATGACGGTTTCGCCTCGGCCATTCGGACGGTTTTTCGCTGGTCCCTGGCCCCAACAGGCCAGACACGCGAGTGTCATGTCCGGGAGGGCCATCAACCGGTCGTCCTGATGGGGGGAAACAGCATGGCGACGACCGCCGTCAGACAACATTCCGAAGTACGACCGACGAACGGACAGAGCACCTACTTCGACCCGAAGAAGGCTGGACGCCTGTTCGGCTGGTTCTTCATTGGAACGTTCATCATGTCCATCCCCGCGCGGCTGCTGTTCGTGCACGGGCTCGGTGCCTCTTGGACCGACATGCGGTTCATACCGGGTGCTGGCTCTCAGACGAGCATCCACTTGGGGGCGCTCTTTGAGTTCGCACTCATCGGCATGAACATCGCCACCGCGGTCGTCCTGTATCCGATCGCGAAACGGTTCAGCGAACGCCTCGCAATCGGATACGTCGCGGCGCGTGTCATCGAATCGGCGTTCATCGCGATCGGCCTGATGAGCATCGTCTCCGTTGTCGCGGTGATGAAGGCACTGCCCACCGCGAGCGGTGCCACGGCGGCCGCACTTGCGACGCAAGGGAACTCGCTGGTGAGGGTCTACGAGTGGGCGTTCCAGTTCGGACCCGGACTCGTCGTCACCTTCGGCAACGGGCTGCTGTTGGGCTATTTGATGTATCGCACGGGCCTCGTGCCGCGCCGCATGGCGATGCTCGGTCTTGTCGGAGGACCACTACTGGCCATCTCGTTCGTGTTCATTCTCTTCGGCGTCTACAACAACGGCTCCGGTCCTTCGGCATTGTTGTCATTGCCCGAGATCGCGTGGGAGGCGTCGCTCGCTATCTACACCGCGTGGAAGGGATTCCGGCCCAGCGCGATGACCGACAGCGTCCTAGCAATTCCGTAGCGCGCCAGGCTTCGCTCGGAACTCACCGCACTCGCACACTCAGTAACTGCTGAAGGAGCATCTCATGGCCCTGTCCGCGCCGTACCCCACCCAACTCGAGTTCCACGGCGACCGCCACATCGACCGTTGGCGGCCGCTGGTCCAGTGGCTTCTCGCCATCCCGCATCTGTTCATCGCCAACGTCTTGCGGACGTTGCGCAATCTCCTGATCCTCATCAGCTTCTTCACGGTCCTGTTCACCAAGCGGATTCCACGGCAGCTCTTCGACGTGATCGCCATGACGTTCCGCTACGAATGGCGCGCCACGAGTTACGCCCTGTTCCTGCACGAGGACTATCCGCCGTTCGACTTCCAGCCGGCTGCGGCCGACGACGGCGTGGACAGTCACAACGTCGTGAGCTTCACGTACCCCGAGGAGCTGTCGCGCTGGCAGCCGCTGGTCAAGTGGCTCCTCGCCGTCCCTCATTACGTCATGTTGTTCTTCCTGATGATCGCCAGCGTGATCGCCGTTGTCGTCGGATTCTTTGCCGTCGTCATCACCGGCGAATACCCCGAGGGACTCCGCGACTTCCTCGTCGGCGTCGCCCGCTGGAGCCTGCGGGTGCAGGCCTACGTCGGGCTGCTCACCGATGAGTACCCGCCCTTCACGCTGAGCGCTACCGCTTGAACCGACGAGAGCCGTCTGGAGCGAGCTCCCCTTCCAGGAGGCTGGCGATGGCTTCACCGATCCCTCGCATGGGGCCGACGCTCCTGGCCACCCGGCTCAGGAGAAACCCGCCTTCGAGGGCGGCGACGAAGGTCGTCGCAAGCTCTCGGGCGGCGCTGGGTCGCACGCCGCCGTCACGCAGCCGCTTGGTCGCCGACGCCAGCCATGATTCGAAGACCTCTGCCGCCACCACACGGAGTTCCTCGTCCGAGCTCGCCACCTCGAGGGCCACGGTCGCGACGGGGCAGGCATCGGCATAGTCGCTCAGACGGAGGGCCTCGGCCGCAGCCGAGAAGCACGCACGAACGCCGCTGACGACGTCGGTCTCGGCGTCGAAGACCGCTTCCACCAAGGCCTGATAGGCGGCACCGGAGGCGCGCAGCGTCTGCGCCGCCAATTCCCGCTTGCCGCCTGGAAAATAGTGGTACAGCGATCCGATCGGAGCGTCGCTCTCGTCGGAGATGAGCTTCAGGCCCGTGCCCGCATACCCGCGCTGGAGGAACAACGCGCTCGAGGCGTCGATGATTCTGTCTCGTGTGGAATTCGCCACAGCGCTCGCCCCTTGCCGGCCCAGTCCGCCCCTTTTAGAATGATCATTCTAGTGGCAACGACGGAAGCCCTTGGAGCACGGGTCCCAACGGCACGCGGTAGGGATTTCGTGGACCGCTGGCTGTTGCGTGCGGCGGCGGTGTTCGTCGTGGCCGTGTTGGTGCACAACTGTGACCACCTCCGTCGGGGGACTGACATACTGAGTGCTGACTTGTTCTGGCTCGGCGTCGCCGGCGTCGTGCTCGAGGTCCTCGTTGTCGTGCTGATCTGCCAGCGCAGCGCATATGCGCCACTCGCTGCGGTCGTCGGGGGTGTGGTCCTTGCCAGCGGATACATCGAAGCGCATTTCCTGCCCGCCCACGCGTGGTTCAGCGACTCCTTCGTCAGCGGTGCGCCGCACGTCAACGCTCTTTCGTGGTTCGCGGCGTCGTTCGAGATCGCCGCGGCGGCTCTGCTCGCTGTCGTCGGCTTCGTCGCCTTTGGGCGGCGCGGCGGTCTGGAGGCGTTGGAGCGCCACGACGGAACGGAATCGACCCTCGGCGCTGCGCTGACCCATCCATTGGCGCTGACATTCGCCGTGTGCCAGGCGGTCATTGTTGTCATCTCCTTCGCGCAACGCTGACAGCCCGGCGGCCCAAGTCACTCGAGCTCGTCGGCGAGCATGTCCATGAGGAGGCCGTCGTGGAAGGTGCCGTCGGCGCCCCGCTCGTAGCGACGCATGACCCCGACAGCCCGGAAGCCGACCTTCTCGTAGCACGCGATGGCTCGGCTGTTGTCGGCGGCAGGATCGATGGTCAATCGGTGGTGCCCTTGGACCTTCACCAAATGACGCGCCAGGGTTCGGAGGGCGTCGACGGCGACACCGGTGCCGTGCCAGCGCGTCGCAACGGCGATGTCCAGACCGGCGTGCCGATAGTCGGGCTCGTCGTCTTCGCACGACTGGATGACGCCGGCCAATTCATCGTCAACGGTGATGGCGTAGACGGTGGTGTCCTCGTCGGGATGGAGCAACTCTGCTTCGATCTTTTGTCGATCGAAGCGGGGCCACCAGCGAGCGACCGCGGGCTCGGCGAACATCTTCTCGAGGGCATCCACGTCGATGACTTGGAGGGGTCGAAGCACGACGCGGTCACCCGAGACCGACACGCCCAACCTTAGGCACCATCGTGCGCCGTTGAGGACGCTGCGGCAAGATATGCCGATCGCTTCATCCGCATACCGATTGCTCGGACCCGACGGCCCGTACGCGAGCGAGCAGCCCGGGACGCTCGGAGGCCACAGCCGCCAGAAGGTGTACGGGCGACTCGACTGCCCCGTCGCCCTGTCGCTCATACGGCGTGGCAAGTTCAAGGTCGAGTACCGGGTGTTCTTCGGCGATGCCGACGTCGCTCGAGCGTGCGGGTACCGGCCGTGCGGCGCCTGTTTGCGTCAGGAGTACAACGAGTGGAAGCGCCGCCGTTAGACGGCTCGCTGGGCCGCCACGCCGCGTTCGATGGCCGTGCGCACGAGGCGGTCGTTGTCCTTGGAGATGAATCGGTGGACGCGCCGTTCGAACAACAGGCGCAGCAACGGGTTGAAGGCGTGGTACGTCTCGCCGAAGTGCACACGGGTGCGGCCTTCGCCGAGGTCTTCGAGCCGGTGCCACCCGCTCGCCTCTGACCACAGCGGCTTGCCGACGGCCTCGTAGCGGGAGTACTCGTTCGGCCGAACCTCGGTCACGCACTCCCACGAGCGGCCCACGCCCCCGGACAAGAGCCATTTCGGCACGGCGAACGTGCAGCGACGCACGAGGCCTTCGCCCTTCTCGTCGCCCTCGTTGACGATCTCGATCCGGACCCCGCCGTACTCGATCACTCGATGCTCGCCGGGTGGCCGCCGCGGCATGGGCGGGTGGAGCGCCCGCCACACCTCCTCAGGTGCGGCGTCGATCTCGAAGGAGAACTCGTGGCGCTGCATGTCCGGAAACTACGGCGAACGGTGACTACCGTCGGCGGGCATGGCCGAGTCGGTCGAGGAGCAGGTCCGCAAGGTGCTCGACGATGCGATCGCCCGGCGCGACCGCACACTGCCGCGCTGGGCGTCGGCCCGGGTGACTCGTCTGCTGCGCGAGGTCGACGCCGGTGGTCGTCAGACCGTCGTCGACCGGGCCTGTGACGGACGGGACGTGCCGCCGACCCTGCGGTCCGATCTCCGGGCTGCCGCCGAGCGAGCCGACGCACCTTTACCGCCACCCCCTCCCGCGC
>CADDZP010000222.1 GCA_902812475.1 Actinomycetota bacterium
ACCTTCGCCGCCGTGTTGGCCGAGCGGACGGCGGCGAAGGTGGCGCCTGCGAGCACGAGTGTGCCGGCGGCGGAGACCAGCGACGAGATGGCAGCCAGGTCCGCCACGAAGGCGCAGACTAGAAGCCCGTCACGCTCCGGCGATCTTGCGCACCGCGGGGGCGAGCAGGACGGCGTGGCCCTCGAGCCGTTCCAGCAGCGAGGCCCGTTCGTCGTCGTCGAGGTCGCTCCAGTGCTCCCGCAGGGTCGTGGCCGTGCCGATGATCGTCGACAGACGATTGAGCAGGCCATGGGCCAGGACGGCGGCCATGGCGTCGTGCTCGGCTCGGTCGGTGCCCGGACCTGTCATCGTCTCTGACATCGGCCCGACGGCGCCGAGAGTTGAGCCGTTTGCGGCGGTGTCGGGCGATTGTGGCCGATGTTGCAGTTGACAACGATGTGACTGTGTCATAAAGAAAACTGGCGCCCGAAGCGAACGGGCTGGGGTCGGGGGGCCTTGTGGACAGAGAAGGGCTCGCCGTGCTGTCGCACGGACTCTTGGGGACGGTTGCGTCGCTGCTCGATGCGACGACGCGTCTGGAAACCGAATGGCCGTCGCTCGGCGACACCGAACGCGACGTGCTCCTCGACGCCGTCCATACGCACGCCAGTTGGATCGCCGACGCGCTCGAGGGCCTGGTGCGCGGCCTGCCGCCGGACGTGGCCGCCGCCCTCGATCGCCAGGTCCACATCGCAGATCTCGCTAAGCCAAGACATTCAGCCGGGAACGGGTGAGCGGCGGTCGGGCAAGGCAGAATCAGTGACGCATGGCCGGCACGGAGCTGCTCTATCTGAATGACGCCTACCTGCGGTCGTTCACCGCCCGCGTAGTCGACGTGGACGCCGAGGGCGGGCGGGTGGCGCTCGACCGGACGGCGTTCTATCCCACGGGTGGAGGGCAGCCGCACGACACCGGCGTGCTCGGCGGGCGGCGGGTCCTCGACGTGCTCAAGGAGGGCGACACCGTCTGGCACACGCTCGCCGAAGACAGCGAGCTGCCCGCGGTGGGAGACGAGGTCGAGGGTGAGATCGACTGGGAACGCCGTCACGCCCTCATGCGCACGCACACCGCCTTGCACGTGCTGTGCGGCGTGATCTGGAACGAGTGGGGCAAGGCGGTGACCGGGGGCAACATGGAACCGTTGACCGCCCGCATGGACTTCGAGTTCGACCCGTTGCCGGAGGGCTTCGGGCCTCGCGTCGAGGAACTGGTCAATGCCGAGCTGGCTGCCGACCGCAAGATCGAAGTGTCGTTCCTGCCTCGGGACACGGCCGTGGCCGATGAGGACCTGATCCGCACCAAGGTCAACCTCATCCCCGAGTCGGTCCGTGAGATCAGGGTCGTCGACATCGTCGGCTTGGACAAGCAGGCCGACGGCGGCACGCACGTGTCGTCGACGTCGGAGGTCGGTCGCATCCGCGTCACCAAGACCGAGTCCAAGGGCAAGGGCAACAAGCGCATCCGACTCGAAGTCGTCGATGTGAACGGCGTCGACGCTGGAGCCGTCGATGGGTGACCTCGCCCTGCTGCGCGCTCGGCTCGAAGAGCTCGACCGAGTGGTCGTCGCCTTCAGTGGCGGCGCCGACTCCGCGTTCCTCGCATGGATGGCGAACGACGTCCTCGGACCCGACCGCACCCTCGCCGTCACCGCCATCTCTGCGTCCCTGGCCGGCGCGGAACGCGCCGACTGCGAGGCGCTTGCATCGGAGTGGGGCCTGCGATGGACAGGCGTCGAGACCCGCGAGCTCGAGCGGGTCGCCTACGCCGCCAACGCCGGCGACCGCTGCTACCACTGCAAGGCGGAGCTCATGGACGTGGTCGCGCCGCTGGCCGAGGCCGAGCGTGCGACCGTCGTGCTCGGTACCAACCTCGACGACCTCGGCGACCATCGGCCGGGCCAGGTGGCGGCGCGGGAGCGGGGCGCCGCCTTTCCCCTCGTCGACGCCAGCTTCACCAAGGCCGACGTGCGGGCCGTCTCCAGGGAACTCGGCCTGCGCACGTGGGACAAGCCGGCGGCCGCGTGTCTGGCGTCGCGGGTGCCGTACGGGACGCCGGTTACCTTCGCCGTGCTCGACCGCGTCGACAGGGCCGAGGCGGCGCTGCGGGCGCTCGGGTTCCGGCAGCTCCGGGTGCGCCACTACGGCGACGTGGCCCGCCTCGAGCTCGACGTCCACGAGCTGACCGCGGCCGTGGCCCGCCGTGACGAGATCGTCGCTGCCGTCAAGCACGCCGGCTACCGCTACGTCACGCTCGACCTCGAGGGCTTCCGCTCGGGGAACCTGAACGGAGACCTGCCATGACCAGCGTGCGCGTGAAGCTGACGTTCCCCGAGCACCTGGTTCGCCAGCCGCTGCTCGCCCGCATGGTGCGGGAGTTCGACGTCATGCCCAACATCCGGCGGGCCAACGTCGAGGAGCGGTTCGGCTGGATCGTCTGCGAGATCGGCGGCGACGACGACGCCGTGGAGCGGGCCATCGGTTGGCTGGAAGCGGCCGGGGTCCAGGTGGACAGGCTCGGCGACGTCGTCGAGTCCTAACGGCAACGCAGAGGAGCGGCGCCGCCGGCGTCGCCGTAGGATTCCGGCATCGTCGGTTTCGTCATCGACCTCTTCGTGTGGGCCGCCGTCTCGGGGGTGTGCGTCGGCACCTGGCTGTTGACACAGGGCAGCGTCAACGCCCTCAACAAGGTCGCCCAGGACCCGACGCTCTGGCGCGCGTACGACTTCTGGCCCGTGTGGGTGCTCCTGGCCGGCGCCTTCGTTCTCACCATCCACCTGGGCGTCGTGGTCGCCATCATGCTGTTCGGCGGACCGGCGCGGCGGCGGCGAAAGGCAATGGCACGCGAAGCACACCGGGCGGCGAAGGAACTGCACCGCCAGGCCCATCAGGCGAAGTTCCAGCGTCGCCAGGACCGATACCAGGCAGCCCAGCAGGCCCGCCAACGGCGCGCCCAGGGCCAGACCGGCGCTCCGCCTGGGCCGACGGCCGAGACGGCGCCGCCGCCTGTCAAGGGCCGCGAGCGCAAGTGGGTCACGGTCATGTTCACCGACATCGCCAACTCCACGCGCCTCACCGAGGACCTCGGGGACGACGAGTGGAGCCGCGTGCTCTCGGCCCACAGGGAGCTGCTGCGGAACCTGTTCTTCAGCCACGGCGGAGAGGTCGTCGGCACCCAGGGCGACGGTTGTCTCGGCCGGTTCCCCACACCGGCGGAGGCCGTCCTCTGCGCCGTCGACGTCCAGCGGGAGATCGCCCAGACCCGCGAGGACACCAATTTCCCCATGCAGGTCCGCATCGGCGTGCACGCCGGCGAAGCGGTCGAGGACGACGGTGACCTCATCGGCAGGGTCGTCAACGTGGCCGCCCGGGTGACGGCCGCGACCGAGCCGGGCGAGATCCTCGTCACCGAGCCCGTGGCCGACTACCTCGGGGGCCAGCTGCGCTTCGAGGATCGGGGCCTGCGCGAGCTGCGCGGCTTGACCCAGCCCCGTCACGTCCTCGCCGTGCGTTGGGACGACGACAGTGACGTCAGTCCTCCACCACCGGCGTCCACGTCGGGAAGCGCAGATGCGTCACGCCCTGGTGCTCCACCAGCCGCCCCCGCCGGCGCAGCTCCTCCAGGCACGCCTCCGCTGCCTCCGCGCCCACCATCCTGAGGTAGTCGGCCGCCGACACCAGGAGCGGTCCCTGGTCGAGGTCTCCCTCGCGCGTCACCGCATCGACCTCGAGCGTCGGCCGGCACGGGTTGGTGGTGTCGATGGCGTAGCAGTGGTAGACGACGCCCTCGAACACGGACAGGGCGCGTATCCGCATGCAGACGTGCTCAGGCCGTGGCTGTGTCGCGGCTGCGCCGCGCGACGGTGACACCGACGATGCCGACGGCGGCGAGCGCATCGTCGAACAAGGCCAGCCGGCGCCGTTCGCTTCGTCCGCCGCAGGGCGTGCCGACGACCGGACGGATGGTCGGCGGAGTCTTCACGCTCGCACCACCCCACGGCGCGCCGCACTTGGACTTCACCGTGTCGGGCTGCGGCTGCTTGACGCCTGGGGGCGCCACCAGCGGCGTGGTGTCCGACCACGGCCGCGTCGCCCACACCGCCACCGCCAGCCCGAAAGCGACCAGCACGACAACGGTGATGCGCCGCCAGTTCACGTCCGACAACCGTACCGACCCTCATAGGATTCGCCTTCGTGGACGAGCACGCCGCTGCTCTGGCAGACGCCATCGAGGCCGCCCTGGCGGGATGGGTCGAGCGCTCGGTCGCACGCGTGATGCAGCAGTGGACGGGCGACGTCGACGACGACGTCCGGGCCGAAGCCGCTGCAGCTGGGCGCCGGGCGGCGGCCGAGGTCGGTCCCGAGGTGCGACAACTGCTCGAGGAGGACATCGACGCCCAGCGCACGACGCCACTCTCGCTGTTGCGGGCGGCCGTGCGCTACCCGACGGCTGTGCTGCGCCAGGCCGGCGTTCCGCCCGTGCAGCGCGACGAACAGCAGGAGCGCCTGTTCCCCGACGACGTGTACGACCTCGCCCCCGCCAACTTCGCCGACGTCGACGCCGCCCTCGCCGAGCCGGGCCTGAGGTGGGGCGCGGCCAAGGCCTTCAGCCATCTGCAACGGCACAAGATGAGTCCCACGCCGTGAAGGTCGCCGCCTACGTGCCCGACCTGATGGACCGCTCGAAGGTGTCCGCCGCGGCGCCGGGCGCCACGTTCGTGAGTCGTCCCGAGCAGCTGGCGTCCGTCGACGCCGACCTGGTGGTGCTCGACCTCACCCGCCCCGGCACCGTCGACGTCATCCCGACGGTGAAGGCCCGCACGGTCGGCTTCTGCCGCCACACCATGCGCGACGTCATCGCCGCGGCCGAGGCCGCCGGATGTGACCGGGTGCTGGCGCGCTCGGAGTTCTTTGCCGACGTCGGCGGCGCCCTCGCCGCGCCTGCTCAGGGCAAGTAGGGCTCGGCGTCGGCCGGGCGCCGCCTGGCGACGATCGGTGCGATCACGAGCAGCGAGGCCCAGCAGGCGAATGCCGCGTAGTGGTCCACGAAGGCGAGGGGGATGCTGACGACGAACACGATCACGGGCACGATCGATTCGAAGACGGCGTAGCGGTACGCGTCACGCGGCAACGGCCGCTCGACGAGCCCGGCGCGGTGGGCGACGGCGAACATCACTGCCTCCATCGCGCTGATGGCGGCCACGTTGAGGGCGTAGATCGCAACGACCTCGGCGACGGCGTCGTAGTCGCCGAACAGTCCGGTGGTGAACGGCAGGAAGGCGATCAACGCCAGGTACACGAGGTTGCACCACAGCAACCGCTGCTTCACGCCGGTCAGCAACGAGAGAAACTCGTGGTGGGCGAGCCAGTACCGGCCGATGACGGCGAAGCTGAGGAAGAAGGCGAAGATCTGCGGCAGCAGACCGTGCAGCTCGTGGGTGATGCGGGTGTCGCTGACGGTCGGCTCGCCGATGGTCACCACGAGCAGCGTCATGGCGATGGCGAAGACGCCATCGCTCAGATTGGCGAAGCGGTTGAACTCGAGGTCGGTGTTACCGCGCCTGTACCGCAGTCCGCTTCTGCGCCGTGCCGCCCCGCCCATCGCCACGGCGCCATCTTCTCACTCAGCTGTTAGGCGCTGGCTACTCGTCGGTCTTGCGGGGCGCCTGGTGCCAGCCGGCGTCGCTCACGGCCCGCGCTTCGAAGAACAGGCAGCCGTCGGGGCAGGCGAACGGGAACGTGTCGTTGGCGTCGACGCGGCAGCGCTCGACGACCTCGCCGGAGGGCAGGGTGCGGGTGGAGTAGTGCCGGCAGTCGGTACGGACGCCCACACAACGAGTTTCGCGCCGACGGCGGCGTATCGTCCGTCAGGTGCCTCTCTTCGACGGGCCCGTCGCCTGCTTCACAGTCGACCACCTCGACGAAGGGACATCGCGGCTCCTCGATCTCTTCGAGCGCCGACGCTTGACCACGACGGTGTTCGTCGAAGGTCGCCACGGCGACGAGCGTCCTGACGAGGTGCGTGACATCGTGCGCCGCGGCCACGAGCTCGGCATGCACGGATGGGCGCACGAGCAATGGGACGCCCTCGACGCCGGCGACGAGGAGAAGCTGGCGACGAGGGCGACCGAGGCCCTGACGGCCGCGGCGCACGATGTCACGC
>CADDZP010000223.1 GCA_902812475.1 Actinomycetota bacterium
CGATCGTCGGCTCGAGCGGCGCCCAGGGCTGCGCGGCGCGGCCCTCGCTCTCCTCGGGTGTCACAGGACCACTCTGTCAGCTGAACGCTGCTCGGGCGGACGTCGTTACGGCCGGAGGTCGAGGACCCGGGCGTCTCCGTGGGACGAAATGCGGGCATCGAGGCCCCGCCGGTCGAGGACGACGAACTGGGTCACGGTGAGCTGACGGTCCAGTTCGCGCAGCAGACGACCCGGGTGCCCATTGCGCCTGAGGTTCACGTAGACGATCAGCTCCTCGTGTCCGTCGACCGTGCGCAGCTCGGCCTGCCAGCGCTGCACTGCGGGATGCGAGTCGAGCACGCGGGCGAAGGTCGGCTCGGCCGTCGACGTCGGCATGAGGCGCGGTGTGGTCCGCCCGCACGCCGGGCACGGCGACTCGTCCACGGCGCCGTAGACGCCGGTCCGCAGCCGGAGGAGCACGGTGCCCTTCCAGTCGAGGGAGGTCCACACGACTTCGCCCTCGGAGCCGTCGACCAGACCTGCTCCGGTGAGGGGGTCGACCGCCTCGAGCAGCTCGGCGTCGGGGGCGATGTGGAGACCGTCGCCCTCCCGGCACTGGCACCACAGCGACCGCACGCCGGGCGGAGCCCAGGCGGCGACCACCGCAGCCTGACCGTCGACGAGCGCGGTCAACTCCTTGCGGGTGGCGTCGTCCACGCGGGCACCGGCGACGAGAAGAGTCCGGAGGCCGTCGAGGTTGCGTTCGACGGGACGGGCCGCCCGGAGCAGCCGCAGCAGGTCGTTGGGCCGCCCGGCGACCACGTTGGGGCGGGCGGCGGCCAGCTGCTCGACGGTCGTCGACGGATCGAGGTGGAGGGCGGATACGCCGGCCTGGCGGGCGCCCAGCACCAGCTCCCAGTAGGCCAGGCTGGGCCCGGGCGGGAGGACGCTGACGACGACGTCGTAGCGGGCGACGCCCGCGAGCTCGAGCCAGCGTCGCCCGAGCTCGGCCAGGCGGTCGAGGTCCTCGGCCGAGGAGCCGATCGGGAAGCCGTCCTCGACATGCCAGTGCAGCGGCTTGTAGACGGGGTCGATCAGGCGCTGGTTCACGACCCATTCGCGCCGCCACAGCTTCGCCCAGAACACGCGGGCCACCAGCCCGATGCGGGCGTACTGCTGGATGCTCTGCTCGTCGGGGCGGAGAACCACCGACGCCGGGTTCACGATGTCGTCGAAGGTGGTCAGCGGCACCTTGTGGAGGTCGGCCCGGCTCTTGATCCCGCGCTGGCCGATGCCCGCCTCGTCGAAACGCACCTGGTAGTAGGGCGAATACGGATAGACGTCCTGCGCCAGGTAGCGGCGCAGGGCCCTGTCCTGGGCGTTCCTGATCCACCCGGGTTTGCGCCGGTCCCAAGCCATGCGGCTCAAACGTTATCCACAGGCTGTGGACCTGGCACAGTGCAGGGGGTGACGGCGATCCGCGTGGAGACGACGATCGAGGCCCCGCCGGCGGACGTGTGGGCGGCGATCGAGGACATCGGCAGCCACGTGCGGTGGATGGAGGACGCCGTCACCATCCGCTTCACGACCGAGCGCACGACCGGCGTGGGTGCCGCCTTCGACTGCGACACGCGCGTCGGGCCGTTCCGCCTCACCGACCGCATGGCGGTGACCGAATGGGACCCGCCCCGGACGCTCGGCATCCGCCACGCCGGCGTGGTCACGGGCACGGGGCGGTTCGTGCTGACGCCGATCGACGACGGGACCCGCTTCAGCTGGGAGGAGGAACTGAGCTTCCCCACCTGGATGGGCGCCTCAGTGGGCGGCTGTCTGGCCGCACCCCTTCTGACACGCGTATGGAAACGCAACATCGCGAATCTGAAAGGACTCGTCGAGCAAGCCGGCCGCCCTCGCGGCGAAGCCGCCCCTCCGGATGGCCCCTCACCGGCCGGAGGCCGGCATCAAAACGGGCGAGGTTCGGAGGGGGGCCTGTCCCCCTCCGATGACAGTTCAAACCAGAAGAAGCCGTAGCCTTCGAGGGTGATGAAGTAGGGCAGCTCGCCGATGGGCGGGAACTCGACGCGGCCGAGCAGCTCGATCGGTGTTCGGCCCTCGTAGTGCGACATGTCGAGCTCGACGGGCTGCGCCCGGTGACTGAGGTTGTTGACGCACAGCACCGTCGAGCCGGGGATCTCCCTGATGAAGGCGAGCACGGCGGCGTTCTCGGCGGGCAGGACATCGAACGTCCCGATCCCGAAGACCGGGTGGTCCCGGCGGACGGCGAGCATGCGCTTCACCCACAGCAACAGAGAGCTGGGGTCGCGCTCCTGGGCTTCGACGTTGACCGCCGGATAGCCGTACACGCTGTCCATCAGCGGCGGGAGGTACAGCTGGTGGAACTCTCCCCTGCTGAACCCGGCATTGCGGTCGGGTGACCACTGCATCGGCGTCCGCACGCTGTCACGGTCGCCGAGGTACACGTTGTCGCCCATGCCGATCTCGTCGCCGTAGTAGAGGATCGGCGTGCCCGGCATGCTGAAGAGCAGGGCGTGGAACAGCTCGATGAGGTCGCGGTTGTTGTCGAGCAGCGGCGCCAGCCGGCGGCGGATGCCGAGGTTCACCTTCATGCGCGGGTCGCGCGCGTACTCGGCGTACATGTAGTCCCGCTCCTCGTCGGTGACCATCTCGAGGGTGAGCTCGTCGTGGTTGCGGAGGAACAGGCCCCACTGGCAGCCGTCGGGGATCTCGGGCGTCTGGCCCAGGATCTCGGTGACCGGATACCGCTGGCCGCGTCGCACGGCCATGAACATGCGGGGCATGAGCGGGAAGTGGAAGCACATGTGACACTCGTCGCCGTCACCGAAGTACTCGACCACGTCGGCCGGCCACTGGTTGGACTCGGCGAGCAGCACCCGCCCCGGGTGGGTGGTGTCGACCTCCTTGCGCAGGCGCTTGAGGAACTCGTGCGTCTCGGGGAGGTTCTCGCAGTTGGTGCCTTCGCGCTCGTAGAGATAGGGCACGGCGTCGAGGCGAAAACCGTCGAGGCCGATGTCGAGCCAGAAGCGCACCACGTCGAGCATCACCTGCTGGACCTCGGCGTTGTCGTAGTTGAGGTCGGGCTGGAAGCTGAAGAACCGGTGCCAGTAGTACTGCTGGCGCTGGGGGTCCCACGCCCAGTTGGAGCGCTCGGTGTCGACGAAGATCACGCGGGCCTCCGGGAACGTGTGGTCGTCGTCGCTCCAGACGTACCAGTCGGCGTTGGGGTTGGTCTTGTCCTTGCGCGACATCTGGAACCACGGGTGCTGGTCGCTGGTGTGGTTCATGACCAGGTCGGCGATCACGCGGATGCCGCGTGCGTGCGCCTCCTCGACGAGCTTGGCGGCGTCGCCGAGGTCGCCGTACTCGGGCAGGACGGTGAAGAAGTCGGAGATGTCGTAGCCGCCGTCGCGCAGCGGTGACTGGTAGAAGGGCAGCAACCAGATGCAGTCGATGCCCAGCCACTGCAGGTAGTCGAGCTTCTGAGTCAGGCCGTGGAGGTCGCCGTTGCCGTCGGCAGTCGAGTCATGGAAGCCCCGCACGAGGACTTCGTAGAACACGGCCCGCTGGTACCAACGTTCGTCGTTCTCGATGCCCGGCGAGGGTGCCACTCGGTCACATCATGGCTGATGGTGGGTTTCTTTCTGCGCACCCCTGTCTCGTACGGTGACCCGGTGCCGGTCATTGCCTACTTCTCACCTGAATTCGGTGTGTCCGAAGACCTGCCGCAGTACTCGGGCGGCCTCGGCGTCCTCGCCGGCGACCATCTCAAGGCGGCCGCCGACATGGGTCTGTCGCTGGTCGGCGTCGGCCTCTTCTACGACCACGGCTACTTCCACCAGAAACTCGACGCCGAGGGGTGGCAGCAGGAGGACTTCCCCCGCCTCGATCCGTCGACCATGCCGATCTCGCGCGTGGCCGACGGCGACGTCTCGGTGCGGCTCGGCGACGAAGAGGTGCGGTGTGAAGCGTGGCGCTACGACGTCAGCCCGGCGCTGCCGCTGTATCTGCTCCACGCCGACGGCGTCACCGACCGCCTCTACGGCGGCGATGTCGAGCACCGGCTGCGCCAGGAGATCGTCCTCGGCGTCGGCGGGGTCCGGATGTTGGCGGCGCTCGGCATCGACGCCCGGGTGTTCCACAGCAACGAGGGCCACGCCGGGTTTCTGATGCTCGAACGCATCCGCACCGCTGTGGTCGACGGCGGCGAGTCCTTCGAGGACGCCGTCGCCCGCGTCCGTCCCGGGGGGATATTCACGACGCACACGCCGGTGCCCGCAGGCATCGACCGCTTCCCCCGTCCTCTCATGGAGAGGTACTTCGGCGGCTGGGCCAAGGAGTGCGGCGTCGACGACGATCGGTTGATGAGCCTCGGCCACCGACCCGATGAAGGCCCGGACGCGCCGTTCAACATGGCCGTGCTCGGCCTGCGTCTGGCCGGGCGGGCCAACGCCGTATCGCAGTTGCACGCCGAGGTCAGCCGGGAGATGTTCGGCGCCCTCGACGTGGACATCGACGCCATCACCAACGGCGTGCACGTGCCGACGTGGGCGCCGGGGCATCCGTCCCCGGAGCTCGCTGACGACGACCTCTGGGCCGTCCGCAACGACGGCAGGCGCCGCCTGGTCGACATCGTGCGCTCGCGAGCCGGCGTCTCCCTCGATGCAGACGTGCTGACCATCGGCTTCGCTCGGCGTTTCGCCGCCTACAAGCGGGCCACGCTGCTGTTGTCACAACCGGAGCGGCTCGAGGCGCTGCTCCTTTCGTCGGACCGCCCTGTGCAGTTGGTGATCGCGGGCAAGGCCCACCCGGCCGACCAGGACGGCAAGCACCTCATCCAGCACGTCGTACAGTTCGCCCGCCGACCTCAGGTCGCCCACCGCATGGCGTTCGTCGACGACTACGACATCGCCGTCGCCCAATGCTTCTGCGCAGGCAGCGACGTGTGGCTGAACACGCCACGGCGCCCGCACGAGGCGTGCGGCACGAGCGGCATGAAAGCTGTTCTCAACGGTGGAATCCATTGCTCGGTCCTCGACGGCTGGTGGGACGAGATGTACGACGGCGACAACGGCTGGGCCATTCCGTCGTTCGAGGACGACCACGACCTCGCCAGCCGCGACCGCCGGGAGGCGGACGCCCTGTTCGAGCTCCTGGAGAGCGAGATCGTGCCGCTGTTCTACGAGCGCGACGGATCAGGGCTGCCGGCCGCCTGGCTGTCGAAGGTCCGTGTCTCGTTGCGCAGCCTCGGGCCCCGGGTCACGGCCGAGCGCATGCTCAACGAGTACGTCGCCAAGCTGTACGACCCCGCAGGCGGGACACCTCGAGTCACCGGCCTTTGAACGTGGCCTTGCCCGGGCCCTTGTCCAGGAAGGACTGAACGCCGGTCTTGGCATCCTCGGTCTCGAAGACCTGGACGAAGAGGTCGCGCTCGACGTCGAGACCGTCGCTCGAGGAGCTGTCGAAGGTGGCGTCGATGGCCCGCTTGGCCAGGGCGTGGGCAGCGACGGCGCCGGTGGCGAAGGCGGCGGCGAGCGCCCGTGCTTCCTGCTGGAGCACCTGCGCCGCAAAGACGCGGTCGGCGAGGCCAATGGCCAAGGCCTCTTGGGCCTTGACCTGCCGGCCGCTGAGGATGAGGTCCTTGGCGCGCGCCGGGCCGATCAGGCGGGTCAGCCGCTGGGTCCCGCCGGCGCCCGGAATGATGCCGAGAAGGACCTCGGGCTGGCCAAATGTCGCCGTGTCGGCGGCGACTCGCATGTCGCACGCCAGCGCCAGCTCGCAGCCGCCGCCGAGGGCGTAGCCGGCGACAGCGGCGATCGTCATGCGCGGGATGGCGGCGACAGCGTCGAAGGCCTCGCGGAAGTGGGCGGCGATCTTGGCCGCTTCTTCGGGCCCGCCGAACTCGGAGATGTCTGCTCCCGCCGCGAAGATGCGGTCGCCCCCGGTGACGACGACGGCGCCGGCCGGGTCGGCGGTCAGCTCCCGAGCCGACGACGCGATCTCGTCGAGCACGGCGGTCGACAGGGCGTTGGCCGGCGGCCGGTCGAGACGCATGACGGCCACACCGTCGTCGCCCCGGTCGAGGTGCACGAACTGAGCCATAGCCGCAAGACGCTAACCGTCGACGAGGCGGGCGGCGGCGGCTCGACCCCTATGCCGCCGCTCGAGCACGTCGTTCAGC
>CADDZP010000224.1 GCA_902812475.1 Actinomycetota bacterium
GCGCCCGGCACGGTCGTGCCGCCGAATGACGCGGCGCGCCAACCAGCCCTGCTGGGTGTCGCCGTGCCGCTGCGCCCGCACTTCGGGACGATGGGCGTGGCGCCGCCGCAGCTGGGCCGCCACAGCAGCATTCCACCCGGCGACTGGGGAGGGAACATCGACAACTGGCGCATCGGGCCTGGGGCGACGATGTACTACCCGGTTGCCGTGCCGGGAGCTTCTCTCTCGGTGGGCGACCCGCACGTGTCCCAGGGCGACGGCGAGGTGAGCGGGACGGCACTCGAAGCCTCACTCAACGGCCTGCTCCGCCTGCGCGTCCGGCGCGACGTCGACTTCCGGTTTCCCGTGCTCGTCACGCCCACGACGTGGACCGTGCATGGCTTCGGCGACGACCTCGACGAGGCCATGGCGGTGGCCGCCGAGCGCTTGCTGCACTTCCTCGTCGACCACGTCCACCTGCGAGCCGACGACGCCTATTCGCTCATGAGCGTGGCCTGCGACTTCACCGTCACCCAGGTCGTCGACGGCCGCCTGGGCGTGCACGGCACCGTGCGTCGCACGATCTTCGTGGGTGCGGCATGACCGTCGGCACGAACTTCGACGTCGAGCGGCACACGTTCGCGCCGGTCGACGGGATCCCCGCACCGGTCGCGCCCTACGCCCACGCGGTCCGGGCCGGACCGCTGCTGTTCCTCACCGGGCAGTTGCCGCTGGATCCCGACACCGGCGACATCGTGGGCGACGACGTGGCCGCGCAGACCGACGCCGTCATCGCCAACCTCGAAGCCGTGCTCACCAAATGCGGCGCCTCGCTCGACGACGTCGTGCAGGCGCGCGCGTACCTGACGTCGATGGACCTCTACGACGAGTTCAATGCCGCATACATCCGTTACTTCGACGGAACACTGCCGGCCCGGACCTGCGTCGCCGTCGTCGGCCTTGCTCGGGGCGCATTAGTCGAGATCGACGCCGTGGCTGTGCTCGCCCGAAACCCCTGAAGCGTGGCTGATCGACGAGATCCGCGCTCGCCCGCAAGGAGCGCTTGACCGGGAACGGCTCGCCCACTACCTTGTCACGCATGGGAGCAAGCGGCCGACGCAGGACGGAGTTGCTCCGGGGCGTGCTCGATCTCTGTTTGCTTGCGGTCATGCAAGAGGGCCCTGCCTACGGTTACGAGATGACGAAGCGGCTGCGCGGCAGAGGCCTGTCCATGGTCGGGGAGGGTTCGATCTATCCGCTGTTGGCCCGCCTGGAGCGCGACGGTCTTGTGGAGACGTACCGCGAGGGGAGCAACGGAGGGCCGCCGCGCAAGTACTACCGAGCCTCAGCCCTCGGGCGGGCCACGCTGGCAGACGGTGCGGTTGAGTGGCGTTCGGCCCGCGACTCGATCGACGCCGTATTGGGTCCTTTCGAGGTGGAGGTGAGGTCGTGAGCGACTTCGTAGACGAGTGCCGCCAGGAGTGGAAGCGCCTCGGTGTGGCTGACGCCGTGGCCAACGAGATGGCCGCTGACCTCACCGCCGATCTCCAGGAGGCCGAGGCCGATGGAGTCTCGGCCGAGGAGGTCCTCGGCAGCGCCGTGTTCGATCCCCGGGCCTTCGCCTCGTCGTGGGCAACCGAGCGGGGTGTCGTGCCGGATGCAGCCGGCCCGGGAGCCGGCCAGGTGCTCACCGCCGAGCGGCCAATGCGGATGCGCACGCTTGCGCTCGTGGCCGCGTTGGCCGTCGTCGCAATCGCTGGCGTGGCGCTCGTCGCGCGGGTTTCCCGCTCGGTTGGCCTGGTTGGCTCGGTCCACCGAGCCATCCCAAAGCCGTTCGTCGGGCCTCGGGCCGGTATCCGGTTCCCGGTGTTCGCAACCCACGGCCCCGGATCTGAGTTGGCCCATGGGATTGGCATACTTCTGCTCCTTGTCGTTGTGGTTGTCGGGCTTGCTGCTGCGACGATCTATTGGTCGCGTCGAGCGCGACCCAATCACTGACGAGCGACCGGCCGGAAGGCGGCGCGCTGCTGGCGATTCAGGCCTTGGCGACGAAAGACAGCGCGCTGAGCGCTGCGCCGAGGGGGACCCGCTGCGTGAGCGCGCTGCGCATGGCGACGGCGGCGCGACCCTCGCCTGCACCGTTGGTCGTGGCCCGGGCGACCATCGCCACGATCCTTGCCCGACCCTTGCGCGCCCGCTCGTAGGCGTCGAACGCGCCACGCACGTCGTCGTTGGTGGCGAGCGCCTCGGCGAGCGCCCACGCGTCCAGCACCGCCTGGCACGCGCCCTGGCCGAGGTCGGGCGTCATGGCGTGGGCGGCGTCGCCGAGGAGCGTGACGCGGCCCTTGCTCCAGTGACGCAGCGGGGCGATGTCGTACACCTGGTCACACCAGATCTGACCGGGCTCGGTGGCAGCGATGAGGTCAGGGATCGGGTGGTGCCAGTCCCCGAAGCGGCGCAGCAACTCGTGCTTGCCGCCGCTGTTGCTGAAGCGCCGGGCGGCGGCGTACCACGTCACCCGACCCGCGATCGGCAGGATGCCGAAGCGGCCGGTGGGCCCCCAGGTCTCACCGGCGAAGTCGCCCCAGTCGTCGTCGCCGGGCGATGCGGTGCCGCGCCAGGCCGCCATTCGGCAACGGCGAAGCCGGCGTGGCCCGAAGAGCAGCTCGCGGGTGCGCGAGCGCAAGCCGTCGGCGCCGACCACCGCGCACGCCGCAGTCGATGTCCCGTCGGCGAACGAGACGGTGACGGAGCTGCCGTCCTGTGTGAGGCCGACCAGCTCCTTTCCGGTGTGCACGGTGCCGTCGGGCAGGGACCGGAGCAGTAAGGCCTGCAGCTCGCCTCGGTGAACGCCGATGGTCGCGCCCCCGAGCCGCGCCCTCAGATCCTCGATCGGGATGCGGACGATGTAGGTGCCGTCGCTGCGGCGCAGACCCGCGGTCTTCCACGGGCCAGCGAGCCCCCGGACCTTGTCGCCGATGCCGAGGCGGTCGTACACCGCCTGCGGGGCTGGCCACACGCCGAGCCCCGCACCGATCTCACACAGCTCGGGCGCCCGCTCGTACACCGTGACGTCGACTCCGCGGGACACGAGCGCAAGCGCTGTGGTGAGCCCGCCGATCCCGCCTCCGATGACCACAACGGGCCCTGCTGCCATGCCCGAATCGTGCGCCTTCGATCGACTCGGCACCACCGGGTTAACGGGTGACGCGGTGGTGGTGCCAGCACCCCGTTCATGGGCGGCGCTCCGGTATCCGGCACTCCCGACTGCCCCTCCACCTTCTTTGCGGATCCTCATCCCCTATACAGACGAAGATCCGCAAAGAACATCCGCTGCGCGGTTGAGGCAGGGGAGCTTCGGACGGTCAGGAAGCGCCGATTTTCGCGGCGTAATCGTCGACGGCCCGGAGGTGACGCTGCTTGTCCGCTTCGGGGAGGAACGACGCCGAGAACGAATTGCGCGCCACCCGGAACATCTCGTCGCGGCTGAGGTCCAACGCCCGGGCCGTCCCGACATAGTTGTCGCCGACGTAGCCGCCGAAGTACGAGGGATCGTCGGAGTTGATGGTGACGCATAGGCCACGCCGCAGCATCTGAGCGACGTTGTGCTGCCGCAACTCGGGGACGACTCGAAGCTTCACGTTGGAGAACGGACAGACGGTGAGAGGAATCTGCTCTGACACCAACCGGTCCACCAAGCCCTCGTCATCCGTGCATTTCAATCCGTGATCGATCCGCTGCACCTCCAGCAGTTCGAGTGCCTGCCAGATGTACTCGGGCGGGCCTTCCTCGCCGGCGTGGGCGACGGCCAGGAAACCCTCGGCGCGTGCGCGGTCGTAAACGTCGCGGAACTTCACGGGCGGGTTGTCCTTCTCCGAGGAGTCGAGGCCTACGGCGATGATCGCGTCGCGATGTGGCAGGGCCGTTTCGAGCGTCTCCATCGCGGCCTCGGCACTGAGATGACGAAGGAAGCACAGAATGAGTCGTGACGTGACACCGAGCTGTCGTTCCCCTTCGACCAGGGCGCTGGTAATCCCATTGACGACTGTCGCGAATTCGACGCCGCGGTCTGTATGCGTCTGGGGATCGAAGAAGATCTCGGCATGGCGCACGCCTTGAGTGGCGGCACGGCGAAGGTACTCGAGGGTCAAGTCGTAGAAGTCGTCGTCTGTGACAAGCACCTTGCACGCGGCGTAATAGACGTCGAGGAACGACTGGAGATCTTCGAAGTTGTACGCACGGCGCACCGACGCTTCATCTGGATACGGGAGGTCGACCCCATTTCGCCGCGCCATCTCGAACATCAGGGCGGGCTCGAGTGTCCCTTCGATGTGGGCATGGAGCTCCGCCTTGGGGAGGGCGATGAGCACATCGTGCTCCAACGATTCACGCGACTCTCCCACCACCGGCTCCTTCAAGCGTGGCTGACCCACTCCGAACAGTCAGTGTTGCGCCAGTACTACTCACTGACAAGTGGGCGCACGGCCATGGCGGGCTTGGGGCAGGTGGCCCACAGCCTCGTCTGAGGATCAGGATTCGCTCACGGTCGGCGCCCAAGCACCGGTCACGACGTACGCCTCGTCCTCGCCTGGCCACGGGGGCATGGTTACGCCGACGGCGCTGAGTGGGTCATCGCCATTTGCGCGGAACTGGAAGCGTGTCCCGACGGGGATGGTCAAGCAGACGCCAGCATCGACATCGACGACCTCCTCCTGGGCCCCGAGCTGTCGCCACATCTCGCCGCGTCCTCGCAGGAAGAACCAGATCTCATCGACCGTGTGGTGCGCCACGACGCGCGAGACCTGTCCCGGGGCGAGCTCAAAATGAGCCATGCTTCCATGCCCGTTCAGTGTCAGCAGCACTCGAACGTCGCTGCCGTCGGGTGCGCTGACAGTTCGCTCCGGTGGAAGCCTCTTGGTCTCGAACCGCCGCGTCATCATGGTGACGAAGTATGGCCCTGTTCGTGGACCGCTGGGGGGGCGGCGTGGCCAAGCTGATCTACGTGGTCAATGTGTCCCTCGACGGCGCGTTCGCAAGGACCGACCGTTCGGGATCGCCACCGTCGGCGGTCAGCGTCGAAGGCTGACCCGCGCATTCACGGTTGCGGGTGCGGGCCGAGTCGGACCGGAGTACGTATACGCCACCCCAGCCACGCGAGAGAGCACCAGGCGCAGGCGCTCAGGAGGAGGGAAAAGACCTCCACGGCGTCCCATGCAGCGGGCGTCGCCAGCCAGAGGAATTCCTCGCCGAAACGCGCGATGCCCCACAACGCCAGCCACAAGGCGAAGATCGCCCCCGTCGAGCGGCCGGCCCAGCGCCGCTCGGCGACAATCAGAATGGCGAAGATCGCCAGGTCGAGCCCCGACTGGAACAGCGGGACCGGGACCCGCTTGCCGAGCTGTCCGGCGTAGGAGAGCCCGTACCACGCGCTCGTCGGGTGGCCGCCTCCCGCCACCATCAACTGGGGCCCGAGGACCCGTCCCAGCGCCCACGACGCGGCCAGGACCGGCGCCGCGACATCCAGCAGCCGAGCCAGCGAGACTCCCGCCGGCCGTGACCTTCGAGAGCACACGAGGCCGCCGGCGATGCCGCCGGCCAGGCCGCCAAACGACGAGAGGCCGCCGCGCCAGACCAGCACGATCTCCCCCGGGTGGGCGACGTAGGACGACAGGTGCGACACGACGTGGACCAGTCGCGCGCCGACGATCGCCCCGACGACGATGCCGGCCGCGGCGTTCGCGAGCCAGCCCGCGTCGATCCCCCGAGCCCGGAGTCGGCGCTCGAAGTAGCGAGCGCCGACCACGAACGTCACCGCCAACCCGATGCCATAGGTGTGCACTGTCAGCGGGCCCAGGTGGAAGAGCACCGGGATGGGCCTCATCGCGTCATCCGAGCTGGGCCTGGATGCTCTGGACCGTGGGACTCCCACAGACGTCGGTCGGCTGCCCGTTGGTGGCCCGGCAGATGGCGGCGACGATCGTGTTGGCCGCGCCGACCGCGCCCTTGGAGACGGCCGTCACAGGATCGTCGAGGCTGGCCGCGATCTGTTGGGCCGTCTTGCCCTGGAGGACGCCGGGGTCATAGGTCGCCCCGCTGATTAGATAGCGCCCCCCGATGTCGACGAAGGGGATTCCGCCCGAGGAGTCGAGGGAGCGTAAGAGGCTCGCTTCCGATGGCGTGGGCGTGTCGAGAGGCTGATAGCCGCCG
>CADDZP010000225.1 GCA_902812475.1 Actinomycetota bacterium
CGAAGGTCGCGCCCGCCAGGGGCTGGGCCTACTGGTCCAAGCGCATCCGCGGGTGCGAGAGCCACGGGCAACCAGGCGCCCCACCGGCCTACAAGGCCAAGAACCCGGCCAGTTCGGCCAGCGGCGCCTACCAGATCCTCGACACGACGTGGGCCGGTCGCTACGGCGTGCTCCACGCGTCAGAGGCCACGCCCGCCCAGCAGGAGGCAGCGGCCGCCGAGCTCTACCGCCGCCACGGCACCGTCGACTGGGCGGCGTCGGCGCCATGCTGGCACCGGCCGTGACGCGTTCGTCTAAAGGCGCTCGGCGACCTTCTGGTAGCGGCGGAGTATGCCGTCGGCGTTGAGCCGCTTGGCGACGTCGGCAAGGTCGGGCGTCGGGCCCCGCCATCGCATGTCGTCGACGGTGCCGACCTCGGCGTCGGTGCGCAGCGTCGCCAGGTCTCGGAACAGCAACGCTTCGTCCATGCGCTCCGCCAGCACGCCGGCCAGGCGCTTCGCTCCCGAGACATGGATGTCCCAGCGCTCGCCCCGCTTGGGCACCTCCTCGAGGTGGCCGTACCGGCGCAGGACGGCGGCGGCCGATTTCGCCCCCCAGCCGGGCAGCCCCGGATAGCCGTCGGCGGTGTCGCCGACAACCGCCAACCAGTCGGGGATGGACTCGGGGAGCACGCCGTACTTCGTCTGCACCGCCGCTTCGTCGAGCACGACCTGCTTGCGGACGTTCACCTGCACGATCCGCTCGCCCTTCACACACTGGGCGAGGTCCTTGTCGACCGTGTGGATGCGGACCTGGTCCACGGTCCCATCGGCGTCCGCCACCTTGGCCGCCGCCGCCAGGCCGTCGTCGGCCTCTTCCTCGACCATGGCCCACACGGTCACTCCCGCGGCGACCAGCGCCTCCTCGAGCAGGGGGAACTGGGCAAGGAGGTCCTCGGGCATGCCGAGGCTCGACTTGTAGCCCGGCCACATCTCGTTCCGGAACGACTCGATGACGTGGTCGGTCGCCACGCCGACATGGGTCGCCCCCTCCTCGAGCATGACCAGGACGGTCGTGAGCACGCCACGCGTCGCCGCCGTCCGTGAACCCTTCTCCCGCACCGCCGACGGCAGCCCGAAGTGATGACGGAACAGCTCGTAGGTCCCGTCGATGAGATCGACCTTCACGCCCGGGCAGGTTGGCACACGAGTCGCCACCACACGGCGCGGACGGTCAGACGCGCTCGAGCAGCACCACCGGGATCTGACGGCTCGTCTTTTGCTCGTACTCGGCGAAGCCGGGCATCAGCTGCTTCTGCTTCTCCCAGATCGGCGCGCGCTCCTCGTCGTCGAGCGCCCGAGCCCGGACGTCGATGATCTCCGTGCCCACCTCGATCTTCGCGTCAGGATTGGCCTTGAGGTTGTGGAACCAGGCCGGGTTCGTCGGCGCGCCTCCTTTGGAGGCGAACACGGCGAAGGCGTCACCGACGGGCTGGTAGACGACGGGATGCACGCGCTCCTGCCGCGTCTTCGCTCCGCGCGTGTGCAGGAGCAGCATCGGCGCACCTTCGAACGGCCCGGCGACCTTGCCCGCGTTCGCCCGAAACTCGTCGATGATCGTGGCGTTCCAGTCGCTCATGTCAGAGCAAACGTGATTGCACCAACAACTATTTCCCCCGAGCTAGGCGCGCCCGGGCCGGCGCCGGTCGCGGTGCTCCCAGCAGGCGTGGTGCCAGTGGCGGCGTAGGTCAGTTGCGTTCCTAGGTACGACGACGGTGTGACCGGTGCCGGGCTCGATCGGCTGGTTGCATCCCGGGCAGACATAGCGCCGGCGCGCCTGGTACGGCTGGATGCGCCGGACCTCCAGGTCGTCGTCCTCGTCTATTCCTGCACCAGCTCGATGAGCGTGCCGAACGCGGTCTTGGGGTGCAGGAAGGCAACGGTCGTACCCCGGCTGCCGGTGCGCGGGTGCTCGTCGACGACGCGGGCGCCCTGCGCCTTGACGTCCTCGAGCACCTCTTCGGTGCTGTCGACGCGGTAGCCGACGTGGTGGATGCCCTCGCCGTTCTTCTCCATGTACTTGGCGAGCGGCGAGTCGTCGCGGAAGGGCGTCAGCAGCTGGATGTACGAGTCGGCCACCTTGATGAGGGCCTCGTCGACGCCGTCGCTCTCGATCCGCTCGCGGTGGGCCACCGTGGCGCCGAACATCTTCTCGTACCACTCCACGACAGCGTCGAGATCGCGAACGGCGATGCCGACGTGGTCGAGCTCGGTGAGCTTCCCACTCGAGCTCATCAGATCAGCCCCTTGACCGAGTCGGGCATGTCGTCGGTGATGCGGATGATCGGGATGCCGGTCTGGGTGTTCTGGTACATCTCGTGGAACGCACGCGGGAGGTCCTCGAACGAGTAGATCTCCTTGTGCACGGTCGGCCTGAACACCTTGCCGTACAGCTCGGTCGCGGCGTGGCAGCCGTAGATCGTCTCGTAGTGGGTGTGGTCGAGGGTCACCTGCTTCACCGACATGAGCGTCGAGTTGTATTCGACGACCTGGCTGAGCTGCCATCCGGCACTGGTGTTCACTCCCTCGCGCGCGGCCACGGCCAGGCCCGCCGGGAACACCGGCCCGCGCAGCATGTCGCAGACGATGTGCATGTCGGCACCGTTGGTCAGCTGGCTGACGTGCTTGCGAAAGGCCTTGACGTCGTCGTTGCCGGCGAAGCGGTTGAACCGCTTCTGGTCGATGCCGACGATGCCGAACTTCTCGAGCGCCTCCCGCCGCTCGGGGCTGCCCGAGCAGAAAAAGGCGTTGTGGCCCTCCGACTTCGCCAGCTGCAGGAACAGCTCCGATACGCCGCCGCCGAAGCCCATGACATTGAGAACGGCCTGGCGCTCGACCGGAACCTTCAGCCGGTAGATCCCGAGCGCCCGTCGCCACATGTGGTACGCCGTCGGCGCCCGGAGGGGCAGGGCGGCGATCTCCCAGAGGTTCAGACCGCAATCCAGCGGCGCCGAAATGAGCTGCCAGTCGCCGACGACGGACTCTTCCCCGTACCAGCCGATCGACTCCGGCTGGTCGTAGGCCCAGATGCGCTTGGGGAAGCCGAACTCGTCGGGGTCGCCGTTGCAGTGGGTGATGACGATGTCGCCGGCCTTGAAGTCGGTGACCGCGGGTCCTACCTCGAGCACCTCGCCGAGGGCCGAGTTGCCGGGGAACATTCGCCCGCCGCGCGCCTCGGCGATGTTGACGGTGTCGGCCGTCGCCGCGTGGGCGATGTTGTGCTCCGCCGAGGCGGCGAGGATCCGCATATGGACGGCATTGGGCCCGACGTCGGGCAGGTCGAGCTTGTCGAGCTCGATGACCCTGGAGATGTCCATGTTCTCCAGGTCGCCTCCCACGCGTTCCCGCTCGCGGGCGACGGCCTCGGCGGTGATGGCGTACGCACGGACTGTCCTCGACATGGACGGCCAAAGTACCCGGCCACTTAGAATCGCCACACAGTCGTCGTCTGGAGGTTCGTCATGCCCGGTTCTGTCATCGTCTCCGGTGCCCGTACGCCGATCGGCAAGCTGTCGGGGACACTGGCCTCGTTCAGCGCCATGGACCTGGGCGGGCTGGCCATCAAGGCAGCGCTCGAGCGGGCGGGCCTGTCGCCAGAAGACATCGACTACGTCTTCATGGGCCACGTTCTCCAGGCCGGGCAGGGCCAGATCACGGCCCGCCAGGCGGCCGTCAAGGCGGGGATCCCGATGACGACGCCGGCCACCACGGTCAACAAGGTCTGCCTGTCCGGCCTCAACACCGTGTACCTGGCCGACCAGATGATCCAGAACGGCGACGCCGACATCGTCGTGGCGGGCGGCATGGAGTCGATGACGCGTGCGCCGTACCTGCTGCCCGAGGCCCGGGCCGGCTACCGCATCGGCGACAAGACCGTTGTCGACGCCATGCAGTACGACGGACTCTTCTGCGCCTTCGACGTGTGCGCCATGGGCACCGGCACCGAGAAGTACAGCAAGGCCAAGGGCATCGCCCGAGACCGCCAGGACGAGTTCGCGGCCGCGTCCCACGAGCGGGCTGCCGCCGCGGCCAAGGACGGCCGCTTCGACGAAGAGATCGTCCCCGTGTCCATCCCCCAGCGCAAGGGCGACCCCATCCTGTTCGAGACTGACGAGGGTGTGCGCCCGGGCACGACGACCGAGACGCTCGGCAAGCTGAAGCCCGCCTTCGAGGCCGACGGCACCATCACCGCCGGCAACGCCTCGCAGATCTCCGACGGCGGCGCTGCGGTCATCATGATGTCGAAGGCCACGGCCGAACAGCGCGGCATCGCTCCCCTCGCCGAGCTGATCTCCTACGGCCAGGTCGCCGGCCCCGACCCGTCGCTTCTCCACCAGCCGTCGCGTGCGATCAAGAAGGCGCTCGAGAAGGTCGGCAAGGACGTGAAGGACGTCGACCTCTTCGAGCTGAACGAGGCCTTCGCCGCCGTCGGTCTGGCGTCGATGGAGGACCTGGGCATCACCGACGAGGTCACCAACGTCAACGGCGGTGCCATCGCCCTCGGCCACCCCATCGGCATGAGCGGCAACCGCATCCTGCTCCACCTCGTCAACGAGCTGCGCCGCCGCGGCGGCGGCCTCGGTGCTGCTGCCCTCTGCGGCGGCGGCGGCCAGGGCGACGCCGCCCTCGTCCAGACGCTGTAACTCGCTCCCAACTCCGCCCTTCTTGGCGCAGAAATGTGCGGGGACCGCACATTTCTGCGCCAAGAACGCGCGGGATGGGAGGGCGGCGAGGCTGCTAGGCGTCGACCTCGCGACGGCCTTCGAGGGCGCGGCCAAGGGTGAGCTCGTCGGCGTACTCGAGGTCGCCGCCGACGGGGAGACCGCTGGCGATGCGGGTCACGCTGAGGCCGAGGGGCTTGAGCAGGCGGGCCAGGTACATGGCCGTCGCCTCACCCTCGAGGTTGGGATTGGTGCAGAGGATGACTTCCTTGATGCCTTCGGCGTCGACGCGGGCCAGCAGCTCCTTGACGCGAAGCTGCTCGGGGCCGATCCCCTCGATGGGGCTGATGGCACCCTGGAGCACGTGGTAGAGGCCGTGGAACTCCTGCGTCTTCTCCACGGCGACGATGTCGCGGGGCTCCTCGACGACGCACACGATCGTCGGGTCACGCCGGGTGTCCTGGCACATCTCGCAGAACTCACCTTCGCTGACGTTCCAGCACCGGCGGCAGAACGAGATGCGGGCCTTGACCTCGACGATGGCGGTGGCCAGGCGCTCGGCGTCCTCCTTGGGGAGCTTCAGGAGGTAGAAGGCGATGCGCTGAGCCGACTTGGGGCCCACGCCGGGCAGACGCCCCAGCTGGTCGATGAGCTCCTGAACGGGGCCGGCGTACAAGTGATCGCGAGCTAGCCGAGCAGGCCGCCGAGGCCGCCCAGGTCGAGGCCGCCCATCGCCTGCTGGGACAGCTCGTTGACCTTGGCCACGGCGTCGTGGATGGCGGCGAGCACCAGGTCCTCGAGCATGGAGACATCGTCGGGGTCGACGGCGTCGGGGTCGATGTGAACGGATTGGAACTCCATGCCGCCGCTGACGGTGACCTTCACGACCCCGCCGCCCGCCTGGCCCTCGACGACCCGCTCGGCAGCAGCCGCCTGCGCCTCCATCAGCTGCTCCTGCATCTTCTGGGCCTGCTTCAGCAGGTCGTTCATGTTCGGCTGCTTCGGCGGCACAGGGCTCTCCTACTCCTCGACGACCTCGGCGCCCTCGAACGCCTGCATGACGTGGTCGATGGGCGAGGCTACTGCCGCGGGGGTCGCATCTCGCAGCTCTTCGACGTCGATGTTGACGTCTTCGGCGACGGGATCGGGTGCCGGCGCGTCCGGCGTCTCGTCCACGACCAGCCTCAAGGGCACGGGCCGGCCGAACTCGGCCGCGAGGGCCGCTTCGACATCGGCCTGGATCTTCTCGCAGCGCTGCACGTGGACCTTGTTCGGCAGTGCGTAGACGGCGGCGCCGCCGTCGACCTCGACGAACCGTCCGGGTTTGTAGAGGGCCTTGGCCTTGGGGCTCAGGGCATCGAGAACCCGGTCGCCCCACGCCAGCGTGAGCTCGTCACGGCTAGGGAGATCGGCCGCGGGCGCGCTCTTCGGCTTGGGCTTGGGCGCAGGCGGCGCTGGGGCGGCGGCCTTGGC